>JAPHSB010000281.1 GCA_026193295.1 Lysobacterales bacterium | reverse complement strand
CCTCGCGCGCTTCCGTAACGGCGCCATGAACCCCCGGCCGGACATCCGTACGCTGCACTCCGTCCCTGGATTCGACGTGCTCGATGCGGACAACAGCGCCGGTTACATCGCCGGCCGCGCCGCGATGTCACGCGCGATCGAATTGTCCGCCGACAGCGCCATCGCTGCGGCCGGCGTCATCAACAGCAATCATTGCGGCGCCACCGCACTGTACGCGCGCATGGCGGCTGACCGCGGACTGGTCGGCATCGCCATGACCAACGTCGCACCGAACATGGTCATGCCGGGCGCCAGTCGGCCCATTACGGGCAACAACCCACTGGCCATCGCCATCCCCACCTTCGCCGAGTTCCCCTTTGTGCTGGATATTTCATTGTCCGCGGTCGCCGGCGGCAAATTACTGGTGGCGGCGAAGAAGGGCGAGCCGATTCCACTGGGCTGGGCCACCGACAAGGCAGGCCGCCCGACCACCGATGCGCAGGCCGGTTTCGAGGGATATTTGTTGCCGATGGGCGGGCACAAGGGTTACGGCCTGTCGCTGGCCATCGACATCCTTTGTGGCCTGATCACCGGCGGCAGCTTCCAGGACCACGTCAAGAGCATGTACCGCTACCCGGCCGACCCCAGCCGCACGGCGCACCTGATGCTGGTGATCAATCCGCAGGCCTGGATGAGCCGGGACTTGCTGCAGGAGCGCATGGCCGAGTTCTGCTCGACCGTGAAAAACACGCCGGTGAGCGCCGATGGCAGCGAGATCCTGCTGCCGGGAGAACTCGAGTATCGCAGCGAGCAACAGCGTCAGCGCGACGGCATTCCGCTGCCCGCTGCCGTGTATGAACAACTGGCCCGTATCGGGCAAGAGACGAACAGGAGTATGGAAAATGGCTGAGCAAAAGAGATCATCGGTTTGGTATCACGAAATCTGCGCACCTGACCTGGTGGATTACGCCACCAACGTCTGCGACCTGGCCATTCTGCCGCTGGGCGCCATCGAACAGCATGGCCCACATACACCCTGCGCGGTCGATGCCTTCAACGCCATCGGCATGACCGAGTTGATCGCCAAGAAGTCCGGCGCGACCGTGTTGCCGTGCCCTATGTATGGTTCGCATCCGTACCATCACTGGGGCGTCAAGGGCACCATTCCCTTGCGCTTCGAGACACATATTGCGCTGGTCGAGGACATCGTCCGCGGCGCCTCGGTCGCCGGCTTCAACAAGTTCATTCTGTTTTCGGCCCATGGCCAGGTCTCTTCCACGATCGTCGCCGTGCACAAACTGGGGATCGACGGCCACTTCGTGCTGTCCATGCACTGGTACGACTTCCTGCGCGACAACCAGGACGTGCTGGAAGACCCGATGTGGCACGCCGACGAGGCGGAAACCTCCGTGGGGCTGTACCTGTATCCCGAATTCGTCGACATGAGCCGCGCCGAGGCCGGCTCCAGCACGCCGCTGATCCATCCCAAGTGGAAGATCGCCCCGGGCATGATGCCGAAGCCGGGTCAGATGTATCATTTCGAAGGGACCTTCGCCAAGCCCGAAAAGCTCGAGCATTCGAACGGTGTGGTCGGTGATCCGACCAAGGCCACGCGCGAAAAGGGTGAGATCATCGTTACGCGGGTGGTGGACCACGTCAGCATGCTGATCGGCGAGATCATGGAGCAGTACCCGGTGGGCGTCCGTCCGCGGACGGCCTGAGGCGCCAAGTCACAAGCGGAGACAAACATGGCCAAACCCACGACAAGAGCGAATGGAGCCTCGGCACCGCGCGTCGCATTGATGACCTTCGGTGACGAACGCGATTACATGTGGGATGGCTATTTCCGGGGGCTGACCGAACCCCGCCACTCCGAGGCGCGGGACTATCTCGGCGGGCTGCCGCTGGATTTGCTCGCCTTCGACGAGGTGGCGCGCAGCAAGACAGAAATCGATCGCCAGGTGGCCGAGTTGCAGTCCGCCGGGGCCGAGGCTCTGTTCGCACACACACCGTGCTGGGCCACGCCCAACCTGGCGGTGCGCGCTATCCAGGCGCTGGACCTGCCGACCGTGGTGATGACCAGCACCAGCGCCGCGACTCACGGCATGGTAGGCATGCTGGCCACCGCCGGTACGCTGGGGCAGATCGGCCTGGACCATATGCGTGTGCGTGACGACTTTGGCGCCCCGGTGTTCGAGGAAGAGGTGCTGCCATTCTTCCGTGCCGCCGCGGCCCGCGCACGGCTGCGGGGCCGGGTCATGGGGTTGTTCGGCGGCCGTTCACTGGGCATCGATACCGGCACCTTCGACCCGATGCAGTGGCGCGCGCAGTTCGGCGTCGACGTCAACCACATCGACCAGCTGGAAATTGTGCGCCGGGCTGAGCTCATCGATCCGGACCGCGTCGCGTCGATGATGGAATGGGCCAAGGGAGCGTTTGCTTCCATTGATTTCGACGGCAAGAAGCTGACCGAGGAAAAACTGGCTTTCCAACTGCGGTGTTACCTCGCCAACAAGGACATCAATGCCGAGCAGGGACTCGATTTCATCTCGGTCAAGTGCATGACCGAGTTGTCCGACCACTATGTGCCGCAGTGCATCTCGGCGGCATTGATGCCCAGCCCGTTCGATGGCGAAGGGGTCAAGCAGACCTGCTCGATGTCCTGCGAGGCGGATGGTGACGGTGCGCTGAGCATGGAGATGCTCAAGCTGGTTTCCGGCGGCGGCGCCACGCTGTTCGCCGATGTCAGCCACATGGACACGGAAAAGAACATGCTCTACCTGCCCAACTGCGGGGGCATGTGCGCCTGGTTCGCCGGTCGTTCGGCGGAGGCCTCGGACAATCTGCAACGCATCGAGCTGCGGCCCTCGGTGCGACCCGGCGGCGGCGCGACCACCTATTTCACCGCGGCGCCCGGCCCTGTGACGCTGGCGCGGCTGTACCGCGTGGCCGGCGAGTACCGCATGGCCATTTTGCCGGGCGAGGCGGTGCAGCTTTCCGATGAGGACCTGGCGGCCTTCGTGCGCGAGCGCGGCAAGCACCAGTTGCCGACGGCCTTCGTGCAGGTCGAGGCAGACCTCGAGCGCTTCGTCGAGGAGTATGGCTCCAACCACATATCCGGGGTGGCCGGCCTGTGGGTGCGAGAACTGGAACTGCTGTGCGAGATGCTGGATGTCGAGCCGGTGGTGATGGACGGCGACTTCTGAGAGGGCAGCGAAGAACATGATGACACGCAGGGAATGCTTCCACGCCGCGATGAACCACCGCCTGCCGGATCGGCTGTTGCTCGACCTGGGCAAGCACATCGGCTCGATCCACCGTCGGGCCTACATCCAGCTGCGGGATCACCTGGGCGACGACAGCATGGTCAACGAGGACCGGGTCCTGGACCGCATGGCACAGACCGTCTGGCCGGATGAGGCCCTGCTGCAGCGACTCGACATCGACTTCCGCTGGCTGGTGCCGAACTGGGTGCAGGTGCAAGAGCGCACGGACGTGCCGGGCTACATCGACATGTGGGGCGTGCCCTACCGCGCGTTGGAGGACTGGGACCACTGCGTGGTCGACGGCTCGCCGATGCGCGAGATGAGTGTCGACCAGATCGACGACTACCCCTGGCCGGATCCGCACGACCCGCAGCAGTTCGCCGGTCTGCGCGAGCAGGCCAGACAGCTCCATGAAAACACGGACTACGTCATCGGCGCCGACGCCATCAAGGCCGGCATGCTGATGAACGCGCTGCAGCTGCGCGGCTACGACCAGTTCTTCATGGACCTGGTGTTGGACGTTGAGCTGGCCGAAAAAGTGATGGACCGCATCCTGTGGACGCTGAAGCATATGTGGACCCACTACATGGACGCGGTCGGCCCCTACGTGCAGCTGGCGTACGTGACCGACGACTTCGGCACGCAGAAGTCGATGATGGTGTCGCCGAAGATGTTCCGCGACCTGATCAAACCGCGCTGGAAGGAGCTCATCGAACACATCAAGAGCCTGGGCGACGTCAAGGTGATGTTCCACAGTGACGGCGCCATCCTGCCGCTGCTGGACGATTTCGTGGACATGGGCGTCGACATCCTGAACCCGGTGCAGACCTCGGTCGCCGGGCTGGAGGACACGTTCGCCCTGAAAGAGAAATTCGGCGACCGCCTGTCCTTTCACGGCGCCATCGACGTGCAGCAGATGATGCCCAACGCGACGCCCGCGGAGCTGGAAGCCGAAATCGCCCGCCGCGTCTACGACCTCGGTCGCAACGGCGGCTACATTCTCGCGCCCTGTCACAATATCGGCCATGATGTTCCGCCTGAGAACGTGGTAATGCTTTTTGAAAAGGCCCGCGAACTGGGCGCCGACCCCGGCGCGTTGAAAAGCAGGGTCGGGCAGGGTGGTTCCTATTTCGAATTCCACGGCGTCGAGACCTGATAAACGGAAACCCAAACATGCAAAACCCCGTCAAGTACAAACTGAAAAACGGCCAGAAGACCATCGGCGCCTTCCTGCAGACCCTCAGCCCGGTGGCGGCCGAGATCCTCGCCAACGCCGGCTTCGACTGGCTGATCGTCGACCTCGAGCACTCGCCGGGCGGCTTCGACAACCTGCAGGCGCAGGTGCAAGCCATGAACGGCTCGGGCGTGGTGCCTTTCGCGCGCGCCCCCTGGAACGACGCGGTGGCGATCAAACGCATCCTCGACACCGGGGTGATGGGCGTGCTGGTGCCCTACGTGAACACCCGTGCCGAAGCGGAAGCGGCGGTGGCGGCCTGCAAGTACCCGCCGCAGGGCTTCCGCGGCGTGGCCGGCAGCCCGCGTGCGGCGGGCTATACCCGCAATACCATGCCCTACCTGACCACGGCCAACGACGAAACCATCGTCATGACTGCGGTGGAAACGCGCGAGGCGGTCGAGAACCTGGACGAAATCCTGCAGGTCGAAGGCCTGGACGGCATCTTTATCGGCCCGGTCGACCTGGCCAGCAGCCTCGGTTACCTGGGCGACCCGTCCCGGCCGGAAGTGCAGGAGATGATCGGTGTCATCGAACGGAAGGTGCTGACTTCGGACAAGTTCCTGGGTACGCTGGCGGCCAACTGGGACAAGGCTCAAGCCTGCTTCGACAAGGGCTACCGCTGGATGGTGGTGATGCAGGACGGCGCCACGCTGGTGCGCGCCAGCGACGAGCTGGTCGCCCGTTTCCGCGGTGACTACGGCGACGGGTGAGGCCGTGAAACTCAAGGACAAGGTGGCGATCGTCGCCGGCGGCACCAAGGGCATTGGCCTCGGCATCGCGCTGGAGTTCGCCCGGGAAGGCGCCAGCGTAGTGATCGGCGGCCGCAACGAGGAAACCGGCCAAGCCGGTGTGACGGAGATCGAGCAGGCGGGGGGCGAGGCCCTGTTCGTCAAGTGCGATGTCGCCGAGATGGCCGATCTCGATGCGATTGTCGAAGCGGCGGTCGAGCACTTCGGCCGCCTCGACATCTATGTCGCCAACGCCGGCATCAACGATTCGAGCAAGACCCACTTTCTCGACATTACGCCAGATCAGTAT
>JAPHSB010000503.1 GCA_026193295.1 Lysobacterales bacterium | reverse complement strand
TCTCCACCGGCCTGGATATCGAGTGCGTTCGGGCCAGTGAATGCTGCCCGGCCCACCAGGACTTCGACCTTGCGTTGGCCGGCCATACCGGCCAGGCCGCCGGTCAATTTGGCGACCACTCCATCCTTGAAGCCCCTGAGCTTGTCGAGGTCGATGGCGGGTGGACCGAAGCTTATTCCGTGCCGCTCCATGGCGGCAGCCTCGTCGATCACCCTGGCGGCGTGCAGCAGGGCTTTAGAGGGGATGCAACCGACATTCAGGCAAACGCCACCCAGCACTGGGAACCGCTCCACCAGGGCCACCCGCAGCCCCAGGTCCGCCGCTCGGAACGCTGCGGTGTAGCCGCCGGGACCGGCGCCAATCACGACCAGGTCGAAATCGAATGCCCCTCCGCCACTCATAGCGTCAGGCGCCTGAGGTCTTCCAGCCGGCTGGCCAGGAAACGCGTGAAGCGTGCCGCGGCGGCTCCATCGATGACTCGGTGGTCATAGGAAAGCGACAGCGGCAGCATCAGCCGCGGATTGAATTCTTTACCGTTCCAGACCGGCTTCATGCTGGACCGTGAAACGCCCAGTATGGCCACTTCCGGTGCATTGATGATCGGTGTGAACGCGGTCCCGCCAATGCCGCCCAGGCTGGAAATCGAAATGCATCCGCCCTGGATATCCTGCGGTTTCAATTTCCTGTCACGGGCTCTCGCGCTCAGTTCCGCCAACTCGGCCGCCAACTCCATGATGCCCTTGCGCTCGCAGTTGCGGATAACCGGCACGACCAGTCCCTCGGGGGTGTCCACCGCGATCCCGATGTTGTAGTACTTCTTCAGCACGAGGGTTTCACCATCCGCATTCAGCGAAGCGTTGAAGCGCGGATATTTCTTCAGCGAAGCGACCATCGCCTTCATCAGAAAAACAAGCGGCGTCAACTTGAAGCCCTGCGCCGCGGCCTCGTCGGCATTGGCTAACCGGAACGCCTCCATGTCCGTGATGTCCGCCTCGTCGTGCTGCGTGACGTGCGGTATACCCACCCAGTTGCGATGCAGGTGCCCGGCTGAAATCTTCTGGATACGTGTGAGGGGTTGCGTTTCGATTTCGCCGTAGCGGCTGAAGTCGCTCTCGGTCAGCTCCGGAAAATCCAGCCGCAGACCACCCAGGGTGGGTGCAGCGGCCGTGGCGGGAGCACTCATTACGGACTTGACGTAGGCGGACACATCTTCGCGCAGAATGCGGCCCTTGTCACCGCTGCCACTGACCCGGGTGAGGTCGACCCCCAGTTCCCTGGCGAACTTGCGGATGACGGGGCTGGCATACGGCAGCATCGACAACGCGACCTCCGTGGTGCCTGCTCCCCCGGCGGCAGGGGGTTCGTCCACGTCTGCGGCCGGTCCTGACTCCAGGGCACCCGGACCTGGCCCAACCGCGGGGGTTTGAACCGGCACTGCCCGCGGAGTTTCATCTGCGTCCGGCGCTGGCTGAGCGTTGGGTTCCGGACGGGCTTCTGGAACCACCTCGGCCGCCGGCGCGGACTCTGCGGAAGGCGCCGCCTCAGCGGCGGGCTCGTCGGCCACCTCGAGGATGGCGACGACATCCCCCTCCGAGACGGTATCGTCCAGTTTCAACCGCATTTCCCGGATCACACCCGCGACCGGTGACGGCACCTCCATGGTGGCCTTGTCGCTCTCCAGGGTTACCAGACCATCCTCGGCGCTGACCTGGTCGCCAGCAGCCACCAATACTTCTATCACGGGGATGTCACGGAAATCGCCGATGTCCGGAACCTTGATTTCGATCGTCTTGCTCACATTGAACTCCGTGCGGCTAACTGGCAGCAGGTACTACAGCAGGACCGGGTTTATCTTGTCGGGGTCGATGCCGAGGCTGGATCGCGCCGCCAACAACTCCCCTGTGTCGATCAGTCCTTGCCGGTACAGGCCATACAGTGCCGCGTAAGCGATGTTGCAGCGGTCCACCTCGAAGAAGCGCCGCAGCTTTTCCCGGGTGTCCGAACGCCCGAAGCCGTCCGTGCCCAGCACAATGTAATCCTCCTGCGGCAGGAATCCGCGGATCTGATCCGCGAATGCCCTGACGTAATCCGACGCGGCTATGACAGGCCCGGCGCGATCCCGCAGACACCCGGTAACCCAGGGTATCCGGGGCTCTTTTTCCGGATTCAACCGGCTCCAGCGCACGCACTCGACACCGTCACGCCGCAGCTCGGTAAAACTGGTGGCGCTCCAGACGTCGGCCATGACCCCGAAGTCCTGTTCCAGGATGTTCGCCGCGGCCATGGCCTCGCGCAGGATCGCGCCCGATCCGAGCAATTGCACCTTTTTTTGGCCTTCCGGACCCTGGCGCAACAGGTACAGACCCTTGCGAATTCCCTCTTCCGCCCCTTCCGGCATCTCCGGGTGCGGATAGTTTTCGTTCTCCACCGTGAGATAGTAAAAAATATCTTCTCCATCACCGTACATGCGGCGCAGTCCGTCCTGGAGAATGACGGCAATCTCGTAGGCAAAGGTCGGATCGTAGGACACACAGTTCGGTATCATGCCGGCCATCATGTGACTGTTGCCATCTTCATGCTGCAGGCCTTCACCATTCAGCGTGGTCCTGCCCGCGGTGCCGCCCACCAGGAAGCCGCGCGCGCGCATGTCACCTGCCGCCCAGGCCAGGTCTCCAACCCGCTGGAAACCGAACATCGAATAGAAGATAAAGAAAGGAATCATGGCGACGCCGCTGGCGGAACAGCTCGTTGCCGCGGCGATCCAGGAGGACATCGCGCCCGCTTCGGTGATCCCTTCCTGCAGAATCTGGCCCTTCTGATCCTCTTTGTAGAACATCAGCTGGTCGGAATCGACCGGCGTATACAACTGCCCGACCGACGAGTAAATGCCCAACTGGCGGAACATGCCCTCCATGCCGAAAGTTCGCGCCTCGTCAGCCACGATCGGCACGATGCGCTCTGCAATGCGCTTGTCACGCAGCAGCGCGGTCAGGCCGCGCACGAACGCCATGGTGGTGCTGATTTCACGCTCCCCTGAGGACTTCAACAAGGGTTCGAAGATCTCCAGCCCCGGTACTTCGAGACGCTCGCAGTCACGCCTGCGCTGGGGCAGGAAGCCGCCCAGCGCCTTGCGGCGCTCGAGCAGGTACTGGACCTCCTCGCTTTCCGGCCCGGGATGATAGTAGGGAACGCTCTCCAACTGCTCATCCGGTATCGGCACCCCGAAGCGATCGCGGAACTGGCGAATCGACTCGACATCCATCTTCTTCTGCTGGTGGGTGATGTTCTGCGCCTCCCCCGCCCCACCCATGCCGTAGCCCTTGACGGTCTTGGCCAGGATGACCGTCGGCAGCTTCTTGTAGCTCATGGCCGCGCTGTAGGCTGAGTAAAGCTTGTGCGGGTCGTGGCCGCCGCGGTTGAGCCGCCAGATGTCCTCGTCCGTCATGGCGGCAACCATTTCCAGCAACTCCGGGTACTTCCCGAAAAAATGGTCGCGCGTGTACTTGCCGCCCTTGGCCTTGTAATTCTGGTACTCGCCGTCGACCGCTTCTTCCATGCGTTTGCGCAACAGGCCGTTTTTGTCCTTGGCAAACAGCTTGTCCCAGTAGGAGCCCCAAATCACCTTGATCACGTTCCAACCGGCGCCGCGGAAGACACCCTCCAGCTCCTGGATGATCTTGCCGTTGCCACGCACCGGCCCGTCGAGCCGCTGAAGATTGCAGTTGATGACGAAAACCAGATTGCTGAGCCGCTCCCGGCCGGCGAGCGAAATGGCGCCAAGCGATTCCGGCTCGTCGGTTTCGCCATCGCCCAGGAAACACCAGACCTTGCGGTCGGACGTATCCGCAATGCCGCGATCGTGCAGGTACTTCAGGAAGCGCGCCTGGTAGATGGCCATGATGGGGCCCAGGCCCATGGAAACAGTCGGATGCTGCCAGTAATCCGGCATCAGCCAGGGATGCGGATAGGAACTCAGGCCCTTGCCATCCGTCTCCTGCCGGAAGTTGTCGAGCTGCTCTTCGCTGATCCGGCCCTCGAGATAGGATCGGGCATAAATGCCCGGCGAGGAGTGGCCCTGGATGTAGACCAGGTCGCCACCCCCGGGATGCTCCGGTCCACGAAAGAAGTGGTTGAAGCCAACGTCGTAAAGGGTTGCCGCCGACGCGAAGCTCGCGATGTGGCCGCCCAGTTCACCGCCGCGCTTGCTGGCGCGAAGCACCGTGGCCATGGCATTCCACCGGATGATCGAGCGAATGCGGTATTCCATCTCGGTATTGCCGGGGTGGCGCGCACCCATCTGTGCCGGAATGGTGTTGATGTAGGCGGTCGTGGCGTCGTAGGGCAGGTAACCGCCTGACCGCCGCGTGAAGTCGACCAACTGCTCAAGCAAGTAGTGGGCCCGGCCGGGACCTTCACGTTCGATCACCGCCTGCAGCGAATCAAGCCACTCCTGGGTTTCCAGCGGATCCGAATCCTGCCTGATCTTTTCGTCTTTTTGATTCATCCGTTTACTCCCGCAGCGACGGTTGGTTCTGCACGGCTCTTGCCGTGCTGCTGTGCGTCCACGACAGCGATGGCCGTCATGTTAACGACTCGCCGCACGGTTGCGGAGGACGTCAGCACGTGGGCGGGCTTGCCCACACCGAGCAGGATCGGGCCGACGGTCACGCTGTTGCTCAACATGCGCGCGAGGTTGAAACTGATATGCGCCGAGGCGATATCCGGCGCCACCAGCAGGTTTGCCCGCCCTTGCAGCCGTGAATTGGGAAAGACCTGCCTGCGGAACTCCTCGTCCAGTGCCATGTCCGCAGTCATCTCACCCTCGACTTCCAGATCGGGTGCCCACTCCCGCAGCAGAGCGAGGGCCTCCTTCATTTTGACGGCGACGCGGTCATTCTCACTGCCGAACGCCGAATGCGAAAGCAAAGCAACTTTGGGCCGCATGCCGAAAATCTTCAATTTTGTGGCCGCCATCAGAGTAACCTCGGCCACCTCGCGCGCGTCCGGATCGGCATTGACGTGCGTATCACACACAAAAATCGTGTTTTCGTCCGAGGTGAGCGCACTCATCGAACCCGGGACGTTGACGCCGGGAGCCAGGCCGAGCACGTCGAGAACATGTTGAAGCTTCGTTCGATACTGGCCCACGACACCGGCCAGCATGGCATCAGCCTCACCCCGCTGAACCATGACTGCGGCGATGACAGATGTCCGGGTACGAATCACGTTCTTGGCGATATCGGGCGATACGCCCCGTCTTTCCATCAATGTATGGTAGGTCGTCCAGTACTCACGATAGCGGCTGTCCTTCTCGGGATTGACCAGCTCAAAATCCACCCCGGGCCTGATTCTCAGGCCGAACTTCTCGATCCGGTGCTCGACGACCGCCGGCCGCCCGATGACGATCGGGAACGCAAGTGCGTTGTCAACGACCGACTGGACGGCTCGCAACACCACGGGTTCCTCGCCTTCGGCGTATACCACTCGCCGCGGATTGCGCCGGGCCGCGTCGAATACCGGCTTCATCAGCATGCCGGTGCGGTAAACAAAGGCATCCAGTGCCTGTCGGTAGGCTGCCATGTCTTCGATGGGGCGTGCGGCCACGCCGCTGTCCATGGCTGCCTGGGCCACGGCCGGCGCGACACTGGCCAGCAAGCGGGGATCGAAAGGCCGCGGGATAATGTAGTCGGGACCGAACTGCAGCGCCTCGTCCTGGTAGGAAAAGGCCTCTTTCTGCTGGACTTCCTGATGGGTCAGCTCGGCCAGCGCACG
>JAPHSB010000072.1 GCA_026193295.1 Lysobacterales bacterium | reverse complement strand
GGCGCAGCGCGATAACTCGGTCGCCCGGCATGCTTACATCATCCGCCACCTGCGCCTGAAAAGCGTGGCCGGGTTGCTGGGTGCGGAGGACCTGCGCGTCGTCAACCAGTTGTTGCAGTAAGCGCGGCCTCGACCAGCTCGAGGGTCCGCGTGACAGCCCCCTGGCCGCTGCGGACCAGTTCGAAGCCCGCCCGGCCCATCCAGTCACGCTCTTCCGGTTGACTGAGCAGCCGGCTTAGCGCCATCTCGAGCTGCGCGTCGTCGGCGACCCGCACGGCTGCGCCACAACCCAGCAACTGCTCGGTAATCTCGGCGAAATTTTCCGTATGGGGCCCGACCACCACGGGCTTGGCCAGGGCAGCGGGCTCCAGCACGTTGTGGCCGCCGATGGCTTCCAGGCTGCCGCCCACGAATGCAACGTCGCAGGCGGCGTAAAAGCGCAGCAACTCGCCCATGGCGTCCACCACGAAGCATTGCGTTCCGGCCGGACAGCTCATGCCGGCGCTGCGCAGAGCCACCGCCAGCCCGGCCTGGCGCGCGAGCTGAGCCGCCCGGGTAAAGCGCTCCGGATGACGTGGCACCAGCACCAGCAAGGCTTCGGGAAATTTCGGCAGCATCCGGGTAAAGGCCGCCAGCAGAGCGCTCTCGTCGCCTTCGTGGGTGCTGCCAGCCACCAGCACCCTGCGCTGAGAACCCCACGCCGCGCGGATCGCTTCACCTTCTTCGTTGAGGCTCGGCGGCATGCGGACATCGAATTTCATATTGCCGGTGACCGTGATCTGCGGCTCCGTGGCGCCGACCTCGAGCAGGCGCTCACGGTCAACCGGGCTCTGCGCGCAGATGCGGGTGACCTTGCGCAGTGCGCTGCCGGTCAGGCGCTGGAGCCGGCGGTAGCCGCCGATCGAACGCTCCGAGATCCTCGCGTTGGCGATGAGGATGGGTATGCCGCGGGCGGCAGCCTCGTGGTACAGGTTTGGCCAGATCTCGGTTTCCATGATGATCAGCATGCGCGGCCTGACGCGGTCCAGGAACCTGCGCACCACTGTCGGCAGGTCAAACGGCGCATAGACGTGAAAAACCGTATCGCCGAACAGTTCTCGGATCCGTGTCGAGCCGGTCGGAGTCAGCGTCGTGAAGTACAGCGGGTCGTTGGGAAACCGTCGCGCCAGCTCCTGCACCATCATACTGGCCGCGTTGACCTCGCCCATGGAAACGGCGTGGACGACGATCCCACCCGTTTGCGGCGGTGGATCGAAACGCGCGAAGCGCTCCGGCCAGCGCTTGAAATAGTCTGCGCTGCGCAGGCCGCGCAAGGACAGGTACAACAACACCAGTGGTGTCGCCAGGTAAAGGAGGAGCGTGTAAAGGCTGCGCATGGAAGGCTCAAGTATAGCATCGGCGCTTGGTTCTCCGGACCGTTGCGGCGAGAATAGCCGCATGGATGACAAGGCAAGCCAGCGGCCGCCGCTGACACCACGCTATTGGCCCGGTTGGCTGGCCGTGGGTTTGTTGTGGCTGCTGGGCAAGACACCACAGCGAATCGCAGTGGGCTTGTCACGGCCCCTGGGCTGGTTGATGGCCCACGCGATGCAGGGGCGCCGGCGGATTGCCGAACGCAATCTCGAGCGCTGCTTTCCGGAGCTGGATACCACGCGGCGCAAGGAGCTCATCGGGGCGTGTTTTCGCTCGCTGGCGCTGATGCTGTTCGAAGTGGCCTGGTCGGCATCGGCCTCCGAGCGATTTCTGCGCCGGGTTGGACGAGTCGAGGGGCTTGACCACGCCCGGGCAGCATTGGAGGAGGGCCGCGGAGTGCTGTTGCTCACCGCGCACTTTACCTGCCTTGACCTGGCGGCACACCGGACGGGGCTGGAGTTTGAAAAGGCTGCCGGCGTATACCGGCCGCTGCGGAGTCCGGTATTGGAGTGGTACCAGAAGCGCTCCCGTTCGCGCTGGACGGAGCGCCTGATTCCCAAGAACGATTTGCGTTCAGCAGTCCGTTTTCTGAAGGCCGGGGGGATACTTTGGTATGCTCCGGACCAGGACTTTGGTCCGGAAAGGAGTGTGTTTGCGCCGTTTTTCGGAATTCAGGCGGCGACGCTGACGGCAACGGAGCGACTGGTCCAGCTGACCGGGTGCCTGGTAGTGCCGATGTTTCCGCATTACGACGCCAAGGCCCGTGAATACACGGTGCGGCTGCACCCGGCACTGGAGGATTTTCCGAGCGGCGATCTGGTCGCCGATCTGACGCGCATCAACGCGCTCATGGAGGACCATGTTCGCCGGATTCCCGAGCAATACTGGTGGATTCACCGACGTTTCAAGACCCGACCGCCCGGTGAACCCCCTTTTTACGATTGAGCGGAGGCCCTGTAATCCGTCATGAAGAACGTCATTCGCCTGTTTTTCCTGTTGACCGTTGCCTTCATCACGGCAGCGATTCTGCGGTCGATGATCTAGGGAGTCTCGCTACGCTCGACTCACCCAACCGCACTCGGCGCATCGACTGCGGCTCTCAATGGCGGTCCCGGCGTGCCGGCTCGTGTCGCAGGCAGGCGCCCCATAGACCCACCAGGAACCAAACGAGGGACGAGGTGTAGGTTCCGTATATCGCGAAATGCGAGTTCAGTGGAAAGAGGATCAGGAATACAGCCAATGCAAAAGGAAACGCGTCCCGCCGTTCGCTCGGTGTGATTCGCGCCCGGTGCCTGGCCAGGAAGACCAGCGCCAGCACCAGTCCCAACAAGCCGATGGTGCCGGTGTCGGCCATCACTTCCAGTACCACGTTGTGCGCATGGGTGGCCCCCGATGTACCGCCGGATTTCTCGATATGCACGTCGCCCGGTTCGGCGTAGACCATGTAGGCCTTGGGAAAGGCCCGCACCCCGACGCCGTTCAGCGGGTGTTCGCGGTACATTTTCACCGCGGCGCGGAATATCGGTACCCGCTCCATCGAGGAAGCGTCGGCGGCCTGCTCCTGGCCCGAGGTGAAAGCGCGCGTGACGTCGATCCGCTGCTGGAACAGCGGCGAGGCGAAGTAGCTGACCGCCAGCACGATCAGCGCCAGGGCGGGGATGGTGAGGACCGTACGCCGCAACGCGCGGTTCTCCCGCTTCAGCATCAGCAGCATGTAGGTGGCCAACACCAGCGCCATCGTCAGCCATCCGGCGCGCATGCCGGCGATCATCACCGCTCCGAGCAACAGCGCAAAGGAGGCCGCCCAGGCCAGCGGACGCCAATTCCTGCGGGCATGCTCCAGCACCAGTGGCGAAAGCATGGCCAGGGTGGGACCGAAAAACTGGTACTTCTTGACGAACAGGGCGTTGAGCCGATCCGGGTGCATCGCGATACCGAACAGGTCGCGACCGAAAAACAGCTGGATGAAGGCATCAGCCGCCCAGAACAGCAGCAACCAGGCCGTCCAGCGCAACACCCGTTCGCGCGCGGAGGGGGCTGCCAGCAACACCGAGAGGGCCAGCGCTGCCGCCAGGTAGCGCAAGGCCGCGGCGCTCTGCACCGCGCTCTTGTGCAGATCGAAGGAGTCGAACGTCGACAGCAGCATCGGCACCCAGTAACAGAGGAACAGCGGCAGAACGAAGCGGGCGGCGGCCCGGATGTGGCCGCGGTTCCCGGCATCCCGCGCCAGGAAGGCCAGCGAGATGGCGAATACGGACAGCGGCACCTCCGACAGGCGGCCGAACGGCAGCAGAGCGATGAAGGCCACGGCCAGCCAGCTGGCCCAGTCGGATTGAAGGCGCCTGATGAAGAGCTTCATGGTGCTTTTTCCGCCAAAGCAGATTGATAGACTGACATGGTTTTCTCCATGGACTCCTGCAAACCGAATGCCGCGCTCGGCGACACTTCGGGCGCATTGCGCAGGAACTCCAGGCTACGCTCCAACAGCGCCGCCCGGTCGCCCGGCGTCACCGCGCCCCGTGGAAACATGGCGGTCAACGTCTCCTGCACCCCGCCATGCTCCCAGCCAATTACCGGGATACCCAGGTGCAGGGCCTCCGGGACCGTCCGCCCAAATGCCTCGGGCGGATCGGCGCACAGGCTGTAGACGATCTCGGAGGCGGCCAACCAGTCGCGCATGTCCAGCCGCGCCTGCGTGAAGGTGATCCGGTCCAGTACGCCGTAACGCTCCGCCAAACCCTCCAGCTCGTCACGGTAACGGGACCCGGGTCGCGCCTTGCCGACGATGACGCCGTGGATTTCGGGGACCTGGGCGCGCAGCCGCGCCACCAGTTCGATGAAGTCGGCGTGTCCCTTGTAGCGGGACAGGCGGCCCGGCAGGCAAATCCAGCGTCGATCGCGGAGTTCCGGATACTCGGCATAGGTCTGTTCCAACCACTCGGACGTCGGTCGATGGCCGAAGGGAAAGGCCTGCCGGCTGATGCCGCCGTGCACCGTGATCAGGCGCTGCGGATCGGTGCCGGGGTAGTTGTGCAGCGTGTAGTCACGGATGTGGTCGGACACGGCGATCACCCGGTCGCCGCTGGCCATCACCGCGCTGTAGCGGCTGACCGAGTAATGGCCGTGCATGCTGGTTACAAAAACAGGGCGCTGCCGGTCGGGTAGTCGGCGCATGGCCAGGCGGCAGATCCAGGCCGGGAGACGGGAATGGACGTGCAGGACATCCGGTCGCTCCGTGGCCAGCCAGTCGCGGAGCGACCGGATGTACTGCAGGGTGCCGAGCCGTTTCCGGCCGACCGGCCAGTCCAGGTGGGTGGCGCCGCAGGCGCGGACGCGGTCACCCAGCGGTCCGTCCGCAGCAATGACCGTGACCCGGTGTCCCGCCGCCACGCAGAACTCGGCGAGCTCCACGGCGACCAGCTCCGAACCGCCCAGGTTCAGGGAGACCAAAACCTGGACGACGTGCACGCTTGGCTATCCGGGTTTGCTGACCGGGCTCAATCGACCAGGCGATAGACGGCGCTGCAATACGGGCAAACAGCCAGGCCGGTGTCCTCGATGGGCAGGTAAACCCTGGGATGCGAGTTCCATAGCTTCTGTTCGGGCGTTGGACAGGACAGCGGCAGATCCTGCCGGTGGACTTCGTATTCCCGCTGGGTGTTGGCGTTTTCCAGGCCGGGATTCGTTGCGTCGGTGGGGTGGGTCACGGTGGATGCTCCCTGTTCATCGATGATTTCAGCTGCCGATTGCCGTATTTTAAGGCAGAGCCGGCCTGGGATGTCAGTTTATTCAGCCGGTTCAGCATCTTCGGCCAGGCCCGGGCCGCCCAGCCGCCCGGAAAATATTCGGGCGGCTCCATCGGTGGCAATGTCACACTCCTGCGGCCCGGGCAACAGCGCGCTCATCATGCGGTGGCGACGCAGCTGGCGCATGCATTCGGCCAGGACTTCGTACTCGCCCCGGCTGAGCCAGCCAATGGCTTCCAACTCCTGCAACTGGGCCAGCGTCCCGGTGGCCTGGATCACCCGTGGATACAGCCGTGCCGAGCTCAAAACACCGAGCTGGGCAATAAACTCGATGTCGATCAGGCCACCGGGTTGGTGCTTGGGCGACTGCATGAGGTCGAGATGCGCGTCGGCGTCGTGCTCGCGGTTCATCCTGCGCCGCATCTCCAGCAACTCGGCGGCCAGGGTCGCTTCGTCCCTGGGCCGGCACAGCACCTCCTGGCGAATCCGGTTGAACTGCGCGGCTATGGTCCCGCTGCCGGCCACGTAGCGGGCGCGGGTCAGCGCCTGCAGCTCCCAGGTCCAGGCCTCGTTCAGCTGGTACTCGCGAAATGCAGCGATGCTGCTGACCAGCGACCCCGCCCGGCCATTGGGCCGCAGCCGGGTATCGACCTCGAAGAGGCGGCCCGAAGGGGTTAGCACCGTAAGGAAGCTGAGAACGCGCTGGGCGAGGCGGGCGTAATAGCGCTCGGGCGGCAAGGGACGCGGACCGTCCGACGCCTCCGCGCGGGGCTCGAACAGGAAGACGATATCCAGGTCGGATTCGTAGCCCAGCTCGAACGCCCCGAACGAGCCATACCCGATGATGGCCAGTCCGCTGTCTCGATCTGCCGCCAACCGGGGTCCAGTGGATGCGGCACTGCGGGGAAAGCTGCCATGCCGCGTTTCGATCTCACGATTGGCGAGTTCGAGCACACCCGCCACCAGTGCGGCGGCGAGGTTGGACAGCGCGGCCCGGGCCTGTTCCCCATCCAGATTGCCCTGCAGTTGGCCTACGGCGATACGCAGGGTGTTTGCCAGTTTCAGGTAGTTCAGGCTTTCCAGCAGAACTTCGGTGCCTTGCGCTGCCTCCAGCACGCGCTGGACATTGTGCACCAGGTCGTCCGGCCCCGGGATGAAGTGGCCCAGTGACGGGTCGATCAACTCGTCGAGCAGCGCCGGAAAGCGAATGACCTTGTCGGCGAGCCAGTCGCTGCGCTCGAACAACTCCAGCACGCGATCGAGGGCCCTGGGTTGTTGCACCAACAGCACCAGGTAGGCGCTGCGGCGGCATATGGCCAGCACCAGGTCGAGAACGCGGTTCAGGGCCTCTTCGCCAAATGCTCTCTGGTCGAGTCGTTCCAGCAATTCGGGCATGAAACGGTCCAGGCGCTGGTGGGCCCGCTGACTGAGCGCCACGCGCTCCAGGCGCCGCACGAAAACCGACAGTGGATTGTTGTCGGTGACCTCCGGCTGCTCCTCGATGTCCTGCCGGCTGCCGCGCAGACCGCGCCAAAGCTCGGCCCAACGGCGGCCGGGTTCCGGCTCGGGTTGCGACGGGAAGATTCCCCGAAAGCGCTCACTCACCCGCCTGCGGGTGCGCTCGAGGCTGGTTTCCAGCGTCTCGACGCTCTTTTCGTACATGGCTTCGGCGATGCGCCGCCGGTCCTCGCCGCGCGGCAGGCGATGGGTTTGCTGATCCCGCAAGGCCTGGATGCGGTTCTCCAGCAGCCGCAGGAACGTATAGTCGTGACGAATCTCACCCACTACCTGTTGATCCAGCAGTTCCAGTGTTTCGATTTCACTCAGGGCGACGTCGAGCGACGGAGTCTGCAGGGTCTGCTCGCGGCCGCCGCGCAGAAGCTGGAAGCACTGGACCAGGAACTCGATCTCGCGGATGCCGCCCGGGCCGCGCTTGATGTCGTCGAGGCGATCCTTGCGCTTCGCATCGTCGCGCACGTTCGCATGCATCTCCTGCAGCGCCTCGACCGCGCCGTAGTCGATGTAGCGGCGGTAAACGAAGGGTTTAAGGCTCGTAAGCAGCTGCTTGCCGGCCTCCAGGTCGCCGGCCACCGCGCGCGCCTTGATCAGAGCGTAGCGCTCCCAGTCCCGTCCTTCGCGCTGGTAGTACTGCTCCATTGCCGCCACGCTGGAAGCCAGCGGGCCGGCGTCGCCAAACGGGCGTAGTCGCGTGTCCACCCGGAAACAGAAACCATCCTCGGTGATGTCCGCCAGGCTGGCAATGACGCCCCGCGCTTGCCGGGTGAAGAACTGGTCGTTCGAGAGGCTGCGGCGCCCGTCACAGCTGCCGGAGTGCGGATAGCAGAACATGATATCGATGTCGGAGGACAGGTTGAGTTCGCCGCCACCGAATTTGCCGAGACCGATCACGAACATGCGCTGCGGGCCGCCGTCCGCGCCCCGCGGCACACCGTGCAGTTCCTGCAGGCGCCGTTGGTGTTCGTCCATTGCAGCCTGCAGGCACATCTCGGCCAGCCGTGTCAGGCTGGCGAAAGTTTCGCCCAGGGTGGCCAGTCCGCACAGGTCACGCCAGACGATGCGCAGCATCTCGCGGTTGCGGAAACGGCGCAGGCCCGGCTCCAGGCCATGCTCCCGGATCAGGGCCGCCAGGGCCGCGACATCCGGAGCTTGCTGCAGACCGGCATCTTCACCCCATGACGGGAAGCGGTCGATCAGGCCGGCCGCAAAATCGCTGCAGGAACGAACGTGTTCGAGTCGCCGTTCGGCCGGAATGGTCACCGGCGGCAGGATGTTCCAGGGCGTTGCAGCGGAGGCAGGGGGCATGCACGGATTATATGTCGCGACGGCCACGGCGATAAGGCGGCCGCAGCCCCGGATCGGCTCTGATATGATGATTTGTGGGACCAAGAGCAGTAGAGGCACCCACCATGTTTCAGCAATTTTCTCTCGCCACCGCGCCGGCACGTGGGTTTTTGCCTTTGTGGGCAGCGGTCACGGCTTTGCTGCTGGCGGCCTGTGCGGGCCCGTCACTGAAAAAGGAAATCGTTCGTTTCGAGCCGACCTATGCCAAGCCACCGGCCGAGACCGGCATCCTGCATGAACTGGCCAGCGGCGTCACGCGCGAGCATGGAGAGGAATTTTCGGGTTTCCGTTTACTGGACCACAGCTACGATGGCCTGGCGGCGCGCCTGGCGCTGATCGACTCGGCCGTCTCCTCGCTCGACATCCAGACCTACCTCTGGTACCCGGACAATTCCGGGCGGCTCATACTGGAGCGGGCCATCCACGCCGCCGACCGTGGTGTGCACGTGCGCCTGATCGTTGACGACCTGCTGACCATCGGCCAGGACCAGCTCATCTACGAACTGGACCAGCGGCCCAATGTCGAGCTCCGCCTGTTCAATCCCTGGAAGGACCGCAGCACGCTGTCACGCGGCGGCGAAATGATCGCCGAGATGGAGCGCCTCAACACGCGTATGCACGACAAGCTGCTGATTGCCGACGGCAATGCCGCGGTGGTAGGTGGCCGCAACATCGGTGATCACTACTTCGGCCTGAGCCATGACTACAACTTCCACGATTGCGACCTGCTCGGTTTCGGCCACATAGCGCGCCAGGCCAACGCGATGTTCGATCACTTCTGGAACAGCCAGTGGGTGGTGTCTGCGGTCAACCTGGACGTCGAATCGGACCCCGAGTACGTGAAAAAAGCCTGGGCCGATTTGCAGGCGAAAAACCGGGCCTCGGAGGAGCTCACGGCCTTCGGCGTGGAGGCGCGCGACTGGCGCGAAGAGGCCGTCGTGCTGGCGAGCGAGCTGCACATCGGTGAAAGCCTGCTCGTGTACGACGAGACCGGGGAGAACACAATCGCCCAGAATGTCGTCGCGAAGATGTTCGGCTTCATGGGCCTGGCCCAGAAAGAGCTGCTGATCACCAATGCGTACATCATTCCCGGCCAGGCTTCGATCGACTTTCTCAAAAGCCTGACCGATCGCGGCGTCAGCATCAGCATCCTGACCAACTCGCTGGCTTCGCACGATGTGCCGGCGGTCAACAGCCATTACAGGGGTTGGCGCGACGATTTGATCAACGCCGGCGTGGAATTGCACGAGCTGCGCGCGGATCCCGCCATCCAGTCGATCGTCGACATACCGCCGGTCAAGGGCAAGTTCACCGGCTTGCACACCAAGGCCGTGGTCGTCGACCGCGAGTACGTCTTTGTCGGCTCGATGAATTTCGATCCGCGCTCCGCCAACATCAACACCGAGGCGGGCGCCTTCGTGCGCAGCCCCGGTCTGGCCGAGGAGTTGGCCGGTGTCATGGAGCGCGACATGCAGCCGGAGAACGCCTGGCAGGTGTTGTTGGATGACACAGGCAAACTCTACTGGGTGAACAGCGACGAGACGCTCGACCAGCAGCCTGCGCGCGGCTTCAGCCAGCGCATCATGGACGTGATCTTCAAGGTAGTGCCAAAGGAACAATATTAGGCAAACGTGGAACCGGATTCGCTCGGGAAACGTAGGACCGAATTTATTCGGGAAACGTAGGACCGAATTTATTCGGGAAATGGTTTTTCCGGCGCGGCGCCCCTTGTCGAGGCCCTTCATTCCCGAACAAATTCGGTCTTACGTCAGCCGTAGCGACCTTCTATGTAGTCCGCGGTTTCCTTGTGCTTTGGCGTGACGAACATCTGGCCCGTGTCGTCGTGCTCGACCACTTTGCCCATCAGCATGAAGATACACTCCTCGCTGGCGCGCCGGGCCTGGGCCATGTTGTGCGTGACGATCAGGATGGTGTATTCGCCACGCAGCTCCCAAATCAGTTCTTCGACCGCTTCCGTACCCTTGGGGTCCAGTGCCGAGCACGGTTCGTCCATCAGCAGAACGCCGGGTTTTACCGGCAGCAGCCGGGCGATGCAGAGTTTCTGTTGCTCCTCCAGCGACAGGGCCGTGGCTTTCTTGTCGAGCTTGTCCTTGACCTTGTCCCACAGCAGCACGGTCTGCAGGGCATTCTCGACGATCCCGTCTTCCTCGCTGCGCGCATCCCGTTTGCCCGCGTTGTGGATGCGATGACCGAACAGCACATTGTCGCGGATTGAAATCGGCAGCGGATTCGGCCGCTGGAATACCATGCCGATCTGTTTGCGCACCTGAACCAGTTCGACCTCGGGGTCCATGATGTTCTGGCCCATCACGTCGATGGTACCGGTGGTACGCACGTAGCCGAGGCGCTCGTTGATCCGGTTGACGCTGCGCAGAAAGGTGCTCTTGCCGCAGCCGGAAGGTCCGATCATCGAGGTGATGATGCCCTGGCGGATATCGAGGTCGACATCGAACAGCGCCTGGAAGGTGCCGTACCACAGGTTCAGCTTGCTCGTTCTGATGGCGAGGCTGCGTTCCGTGCTTCGACCCGGTATGGGCGCCATCGCCGTCATCAGCCGAACCTCCCGTCCACGTAGTCCCGGGTGCGCTGGTCTTGCACCTCGCCGGTGAACAGGTCTTCGGTGACCCCCACTTCGACACACCGCCCATCGAGAAAGAAGGCCGTGCGGTCGGCCAGCCGGCGGGCCTGCTGCACCAGGTTCGTAACCAGGATGATGGTGACCTCCTGCCGCAATTCCTTGAGCACATCCTCGATGCGCATGGTTGTGACCGGGTCGACCGCAATCGAAAATTCGTCGAGCATCAACAGTTCCGGATCCTGCGACAGCGCCCGCGCGATCGTCAGGCGCTGCTGCTGGCCGCCCGACAGCATGCTGCCGAGGGTATCGAGGCGGTCCTTGACTTCATCCCACAGCGCGGCGCGCCGCAGGCAGCGTTCGACGATGACGTCCAGTTCGGCCCTGTTTTTCTCGCCGCGCAGGCGTGGAGAGAGCGCCACGTTGTCGTAGACCGATAGCGGCAGGCCCACGGGCAGCGGGAACACCACGCCGATTCGCCGGCGCAGGCCGTACACATTGCGCACTTTCCGGGTATCCAGGCCGTTGAACGTGATCTGCCCTTCGACATGCATGTCCGTGTTGAACATGTCCATGCGGTTGATCGCTTTCAGAAACGAGGTCTTGCCCGCATTGGCTGGACCGATGACTCCGAAAATCTCGTGCTCGTAAACATCAAGGGTGACACCCTCCAGTGCCGTCTGTTCCCCATAACGGATGCGCAAACCGGCTACCCCGAGCTTGACCGGACGCTCGGTAGTCGTGACTCCTTGGGGCGGTGCAATCACCATTTCTTCTTACCCCGCAGGTACATGCGCAGGGCGATCGAGAGGCTGTTCATCAGCAACACCAGCGAGATCAGCACCAGGGCGACGCCGTAAGGCAGCTGCTCCGGCATGTTGGGTACCTGGGTAGATACCACGAACAGGTGCAGCGACAGCGCCATGGTCTGGTCGAACACGCTTTGCGGCAGCAGCGGCAGGAAGAAAGCGGCGCCGGTGAACATGATAGGCGCGGTCTCACCGGCCGTGCGCGAAACTTCCAGGATCACACCGGTCAGGATGCCCGTGACCGCATTCGGCAACACGACGCGGCGAATCGTTTGCCAGCGCGTGGCGCCCATATTCCAGCAGGCCTCGCGGAACGCCTCCGGCACCGCTTGCAGCGACTCGCGGGTGGCGACGATCACCACCGGCAGGGTCATGATGGCCAGGGTCAGGCTGGCGGCCAGGATGCTGGTGCCGAACTTGAAGAAAATGACGAACGCGCCGACGCCGAACAATGCGTGCACGATCGATGGCACGCCGGCCAGGTTGATGATGGCCAGGTTGATGGCGCGGGTGAACCAGTTATTTGGGGCGTACTCGCTGAGGTAGATCGCCGCCGCCACGCCCAAAGGAACGCTGGCCAGCAGGGCAACCAGGACCAGCAGGATCGTGCCCAGCAGTGCCGGAAAGATGCCGCCCGCCGTCATACCCTTGGTCGGGCCGGTGAACAGGAATTCGAAGGAAATGACCGGCGCGCCTTTCCAGATCAGGGTGCCCAGGATCAGGATCACCGGCAGGATCAGGATGCCGGTCATACCGCCCAGCGCGAGACGGAACAGTTTTTGCGTGGTCTCGTTGCGGCGATTCAGTTGGGTCGCTTCAAACATGGCCCTAGCCCTTGCGCACGCCGCGAACCACCAGGTCCGCCAGCAGATTGATGATGAAGGTCACAACGAACAGAAAGATGCCGATCGTAAACAGCGCCTGGTAATGCGAGGAGCCGGCTGCCGTCTCACCCAGCTCCGCGGCGATGGTGGCGGTCAGCGCCCGCACCGAATCGAACACACTGGTCGGAATGTTGATCGAGTGGCCGGTGGCCATCAGCACGGCCATGGTCTCGCCGAAACCACGCCCCACGCCGAGCAGGACTGCTCCGAGCAGGCCATTCTTGGCTGCCGGCAGCACCACCTTGTAAATCACCTGCCAGCGCGTGGCGCCCATCGCCTCGGCGGCCTCGCGGTAACGATCCGGGACGGCTTTCAGGGCATCCTCGGCGATCGAGGTCATGATCGGCGCCGCCATCAGGCCGAGGATGATGCCCGCGTTGAGCACATTGAGGCCGACCGGCACGTTGAAGGTCTTGATAATCAGCGGGTTCATCATGGCCAGGCCGATGAAGCCCCACACCACGGAGGGAATGGCGGCCAGCAATTCCACGGTAACCTTCAGGAACTCGCGGGTCTTACCACTGGCGAATTCGGCGATGAATACAGCCGCGCCCAGCGAGAAGGGGATGGCGACCAGCATGGCCAGGCCGGTGACGCTGGCAGTGCCGGCGATCAGCGCCAGGATGCCGAATGTTTCCCGGTTTTCCGAAGTGGGCCGCCAGTTCGGGGAGAAGAAGAACTCCCTGAAATTGAAATCACCGACCAAAAAGCCGAAGCCCTCCTTGGTGATGAACACAAAGATGCCAATGATGAAAACAATGGCGGAGATTCCACCTAGAAAAACAAGCACCTGAACCGCCTTGTCGATATACCAGTCTCGGTTCAGACGGTCGAAGTCGGAGTCCAGGCGGGGAACGGCCTGCCGCGATTGCTGCTCCACCGCTGTCAGCTCCGGCCCGCAGTCTCGCCGGCCAGCAGCGTGACCAGGTCCGTAATCTCCCGGCGCAATTGACGGTACTGCTCGGCGCGATCGGCTTCCTGCGGGATGGACCAGCTTAGGGCCGAGGAGTGGAACGGCACCTTTTTCACGTAATCCGATACGCTGCCGTTGACGCTGACCAGCACGATGAAATGGGAGAAATCATGCTCCAGAGCCGCCAGTGGCTCGGTTTCCAGGTCATTGTCGGGTAGCCCGGCCTCCGCCAGGAACTCGCGCAGGGAGGGTGACGGGGGATCGCTGCCGCCGGGTGTCGCCACGGTGAACTGGGCCGCGTCCGGAAAGCTGTGACGACCGATGGCCGCAGCCAGCTGACCGAGGCCGGAGCCGCGTTGATCGAGGAACAGGATCGGGTAGACCTTGGGTATTTTGGCCACACCACGCACCGCGTAGACGGTCTGGTCGCAGATGTTCTTGGACTGATCGGCCACGCGCCGGAACATGTTGAAGACGGTGAAGATCGCCATCATCGTCGGTCCGTCCATGCGGTCGTCCGCGGCAAACAGCTCTTCATACAGGCCGTCCATGCGGCCTTCCATGCGCTTGGCTGCCTGCATCAGGGCGATCGCCCGTTCCGCGTTACCCTCGCGAAAAGCGGCGCGCGAAGCTGACAGGATTTCGATTGCATCGTCGGCCAGGCTGTCGACGTGGGCAGCAAACCGGTCTGGCAGCGGCGCTGTCAGTTGCAGCGCTTCGCGACTGATGGTGACGGCGTAGTCGCCGATTCTCTCGAGGACAACGTTGATGCGGATGGTCGAAGCCATTTCCCGCAGCGCGCCTGCGCCCGGCAGATAGCGGGCAATGAAAGTGTGGCAGAGGCGGTCGCATTCGCGCGAATCCCGGTTGATGGGATGGTCCCCCAGGATGATGTCATAGGCCATGGCCGAGTCGCGCAGCATCAAAACCTTCTTGGCGTTGCGCAAGGCGTGCTCAACTTCTTCGCCAAGTCTCCACAGCCAGTCACGGATGTAGTTGAGATCCGTTTCCATGCGTTCTTCGAGATGGCTCATGGTCAGCTCCCGGTTTGATCGTGGGTAAAGCACATCATGCCGCGAACCGGGCCGGCACTCAATGCCGGGCCGGCAACCTGATCAGCAAAATACTCTGCCGCGGCGATGCGCCCGCAGGGAGCGAGCGCATCGATCAGGACCGCGGTTCAGCCGCAGCTGACCGGATTGGCCGGCGCATAACCCTTTTCAAGGATAATGCACTGACCCTCGTCGCTCTTGATCCAGTTCAGGTAGTCGCCGACCGCGCCCGTTGGCTCGCCGCTGCTGTACATGAACAGCGGGCGGGCTATCGGGTAGCTGCCGTCCACCGCGGTCTCAACGGTCGGGACCACGCAGGCGCTGCCGGGCTCTTGTGAAACACAAGGCATCTTGACGTGATCCGTCGCGTAGGCCAGGCCGCTGTAGCCGATGGCGCAGGGTGTTTTTTCGACCAGATCGACGACATCCTTGGAGCCGTGCATGTC
>JAPHSB010000096.1 GCA_026193295.1 Lysobacterales bacterium | reverse complement strand
GTATTGTTCCGCCCAGTATCGGCGGGGGAAGGACGCTCTACAAGCACGGGGTTTTCGGCATCAGTACTGAATTCAAGGCGCGGCCCCGTTGAAGACTTGTCGCAGGGGCATGCTATTCTTGGAGCCAATCAATTTTTCAGTACTAGATTTAAATTCTATATAACAATAAGTTATAAAACTTTATTAAAAAAACAACTATCATTGGAGAATCCGTGAACAAGCACAAGACATTGTTACTGAGCTGCGCCCTTGTAGCTGGCCTGGCTATCGATATCGGTGCCTTCGCTCAGGTGGGCGTGACGGACGGTTGCCAGGAAGACATCGACAAGCTCGAAGATGAAATGAAGCGCGACAAGGATGCATACACGGCGGAGTCACGAGCCAAGGCGCAGACCCAACTGACGGTCGCCAAAACCAATCGCCTGAATCCAGCCAAATGTCGCAAGAACCTGCAGGATGCACGACAGGAGTTACGCCAGGGCAAACGGGACAAACGCGACCAGGACTGATTGCTTCGCGGTGGAATCAGCCGTGGGGCAGGGCGCGCGTCAGAGAATGCTCTTGCCCATCGCGCTGAGAATCAGCTCCAGCGCTCGCTTGGCGCTGATGTTGCGCTCGTCCAGGAAAGGGTTCAATTCGACGATTTCCAGCGACAACAGGCGTCCGGCGTCGGCCACGTACTCCATCAGCAGGTGCGCCTCTCGAAAACTGACGCCACCCGGCACCAGCGTGCCCGAGCCAGGGATGACCGTTGGGTCGCAGCCATCGACGTCGAAGCTGACATGGAAGCCGGCCGTGCCGTTGTTGACCACCTCCAGCGCTCGCCGCGCGACGGCGGCCATGCCGTGTTCATCGATTTCTCGCATGGTGAACGCGTGGATGCCGGAGTCGCGGATGATCTTGCGCTCGCCCGCGTCGATGGCGCGGATGCCGATCAGGGCTACGTTCTCCGGCCTCACCTTCGGGCTGAAGCCCAGAATGTTCTTCAGGTCGTTGTCGCCCTTGCCCAGCAGGTGCGCCAGCGGCATGCCATGGATGTTGCCGCTCGGCGAACTCTCGGGCACGTTCATGTCACCGTGCGCGTCGAACCAGATCAGGCCGATGGGCTGGTCTTTTTCGTGAAAGTGCGCGGCCGTGCCGGCCACCGTGCCCATGGCGATCGAGTGGTCGCCGCCGAGCACCAGTGGAAAATCGCCGGCGTCCACCACTTCCTTCACGCGCTTGGCCAGGCGCGTGCAGACGTCGAGAATCTGCGGCTTGTAGCGCGCGTGCTTGTCCTCCGAGCGGCGGGTTTCCATGGCCGGGGCAGGGATGTCCTCTTCCAGGGCCACGTCGTAGCCCATGCGCCGCAGCGCGGCGCCGAGGCCGGCGATGCGCAGGGCGGAAGGTCCGACATCGGTGCCCCGTCGGCTGGCGCCGAGGTCCAGCGGTACGCCGATGATGCGTACTGTTCGTTTAGCGCCGCTGGCCATGGATCAATCCTCCGCCTCGTGTGGGTTGCGCCAACCTATCGGGCTCAGTGCGGAAAACGGGGTTGGTCGGGAGCTGACCCATAGCACCAGGCGGTAACCGTCGCTGAACCAGGGGTCACCGGTCAGGTTGCCTTTGGGTTGATCCATGGGCACAAAGCCTACGCCGCCAACGTAACCCATTTTTTTCAGCGTCTGCGCATAGACCAGGTCTTCGAGCAGATACTCGCGGGTTTCGTCCACATTGGGGTCGATCTTGTGCGTGGTGATGGTCTTTTTCGTGAAACGCACACCGATATCGCGACTGATCTGGCCGATCCAGATGGGAATGCCCTGGTAACTCAGGCGCGACATCCACAGCCGCAAGTGGTTGCGTTCGTGGATATTGTCGCGGGCTTTCTGGAACGCAACGTCCTGCGGTCTGCCAAAGACGTACAAGCTGCTGATCGGGGAATAGCGGTACTCACCACCGCTGAGAAAAGAGCGTACGGTTTTCCACGTGGACGCCCGGGTGATCGTCTCGGTCTCATCCCAGCCGGCACGGATGAATGTCGTGTAGATGTCCAGCGGATGCCCGATGAGGACAAGGTTCAACGGGTCGCCGTAGTTATTGCCGCCCTTGTCAGTGACGCAACACTCGAAGCCCTCGATCAGCGCCATCAGATCGTCTTTTGCCGTGTCGTCCAGGTCCACCCACTGGTCGGCCGGGTAGAGGTTCTTGAAGTCGATACTGTAATGATCGATATTCAGGCCGGGCACCTGGATAAAAAACGTGAACGTATCGAACTGCTGGTTGGCCGCTCCGGCGATATCGACGTTGAACGCCTTGGTGCCCTCGTCGAGCTTTGTGAACAGGAATCCGGAATGCTCCTCGCCCGGGTCGATATTCAGGATCAAGCGCTGCTCAACAAAAAAATCGCGCACCAAATTAGAGGTGGACTCGGCCTGTTGCAGGCTCGCGACTTCGTGGGGGGTGAAGTAGGCTGGATCCACCCCGACCGGAAGGAAGGTGATGGGCTGGTCCCTATCGTTTTCGATTTTCAGCCATACGGGTTGAATTCCCTGTTTATACAATGGTTTACCGAATAATTCCTCCGACTCACTTGCGCTGGGCACACCCGCCGAAACCCGAATGCCGTTCTTTTCCTGGGTTTGGACACGCTGCCTGAAATCTCCTTCGGGTATCGGGCTGACAGGGGCGGGCGTCGAGGCGCAGGCGCCAAGCAGCAAAACCAGGGCGGGCAGGCAGGCAATGTGGATTCTCAGGGCCTGGATGTTCATTGGTTCGGTACCTCATCCACACTGTCCCAACGGCGGTTGGTGGCGTTTTGCAGCGAAATCGTATCACCCGCAATCCACAACACCATGCGCAATCCGTCGGAAAAGAATTCGTTGCCACCAAAATCGGTCAGCGGCCGCTCCTGCGGCACGACAATGCCACTGACAGACCAGGCATAGGATTCCAGGGACTGTGAATACCATATGTTCTGCAGAAAGTAATTGCGGCCCTCGTTCACGTCCGGGTCGAGCTGCACGCCGAGGAACTTCTCGCCGATAGCGAAGAAGCGGCCGATCGCATGCCTGACCTGGGCGGCCCATACCGGCGTTCCTTCGTGCAGCAAAGGCGTGAGCCACAGGCTCATCTCGTTGCGGTCGCTGCTCTTGCCTCTGCGCTTACGGAAGACGGCATCCGCCGGTCGGCCATAAAGATAGCCCGTGGCGCTCAGATACTCTTCGTTCCGCTCGTAGCTGGTCTCCATCCATTCGGCGCGCAACAGCGCCTGCAGCAGGTCCTTACCGCTGGCTACCATAAACAGGTTGACCGGCCGTCCCTGGCCGTCGCCGGCTCGGTTGGTAGTACAGCAGGGGATCGCTTCCACCAGTGAGCGTAGTTCGGCCTCATAGACGTCCCGGATCTCCTCCGCGGAATACAGGCTCTGAAAGTCTATTTCAGCGTGATCCGGGGTAAACCCGGGCACCTCGACGAAGAAAGTGAAATGTTCATCAGTGAGTTCATCGGACACGTAAAAGATATCGACGTTGAAAGCCTTGGTTCCGGGCTGCAGGTGGGTAAACACGTAGCCCGACACGGTTGCGCCGCCGGCGATTTGCCGCGGCAGTGACATTTCGTAAAACCGCTTTTCCATGTCCAGCCAGCCTTCCCTGGAAAACTGTTTGCGGTACATGTAAGCCACTTCATGCGGGGGGAAATACTCATCATCCAGGCTGTAGGGCGCTACGCGTGCGCGTGCGCTGCCGTGATTGGTGATTTCCAGCCAGACGGGCTGGATGCCGCGCTTTTCGAGCGGGATGCCGAAGATCGCTTTAGCTTCCTCAATTCCGGGTACGGATGCACGGACCGTGAAGTGACCCTGTTGCTGGATGACGGCGCGGTCAATTACAGAAAGGCTCGGTGCTTCGTCATATTTGTAAGGGGTAAGCGAACAGGCGGAAAGAAGAAGCAGCAGGAGGCTGCCGATAGCTATGGTGCGTATCAAAAGGAATTGGATGAGACTCATCTGCCGTATAACCGTTGCCAGATTCTCGCGGGCTCTGTTATTGAATTTGATTGTAGCGCAAGTCACCGGCGTGCCGGAAAAGAGCCGAGGGGTCACTGCCGACTTAAAAGCTGCATTTTCGGTTCATTCGGTCGTTATTTAACATAATATACATTATACGCAATTAATCGGAGGTGACCGCAGCGGCGGCGGGGGCGCCCCCTTCCAGGTAAAGGCTGCGCCCCGGCAGGGCGAATCTCGCCCCTGCGGCTTCCACGATCTCCATGATGCGCAGGTTCAGCGCCTCCCCGATTTCCAGTGACTCGGAAAAGTCCACGGTTTGCAGGTAGCTGTTGACCTTGACCAGCACGGCATCACTGTCAAAATCGGTGAAGCGCACTCGCAATGGCTCGTCGTGGACGCGTTCGCTTGCCTGCAACAGCTCAAGGACGTTGTTCCTGATCTCACGAATCTGGTCTGGTGTCGTGTCGTAACGAAGTCGCAGCGTCGGCGAGTAGCGAATTTTGCTGCGTGCCGTGTAGTTTTCGACTTCTACGTAAGCGATTCGTGAGTTCGGGATCGAAACCAATGTGTTGGACAAGGTACGCAAGCGGGTGGTGCGCAGACCGATGTCCTCGACAACACCGGTGATCTCCCCGTAGCGACAGAAATCCCCTACCCTGATGGTTGCCTGCGAGAAAATCGTCAGGGCGCCCATCATGTCTTCCAGTGGTTTCTGCAGAGCCAGGGCCACGGCCAGGCCACCCACGCCGAGTCCCGCCAGAACCGTGGTGATATTGACTCCGAGATTACTCAGCCAGAACAGCAAGCCCAGCAAGAGCACCAGCATTTTAATGAAGGTGGCGATCGGTTGGGCCAGCTTCGCGGCGCCAGGTCGCCCCAGCGCTTCGAGTTTCTCCTGCTGACGGTTCCTGAGCAGGTTTGTAATGGACCACAGCGCCCAGACCAATACGATGGTAATCAGCGTCTGGGACTGGGCAACCTCCTGCGCCCGCGCGCCCATGCCCAGTTCAAGGAGCGTTGCGCGGATCACGAGCAGCACGCCGATCGCCACGACCGGGCCGGTCATGATCTTGCGCACCACGTGGAACGAGGAGCTGCTGGGAGAGCTGAAAACCCTCGTCAGGGCGATACCCACCACGTGGAAGACCGGCCAGACCAGCAAGCTGAGCAAGATGACGATGAACCACTTGAAGGCTTCCAGACCAAGAAACGAAGCCCCTTCGGGAAACCATCCCCGCACTGTCTCGACCCCGGGTGGATAGCTGTATTCGTCGTACAGCTCCGGGAACAGCGCCACGCTGCGGTTGGAAATTTTCCAGATGAGCTCGCCGTCGTCACGCGGGACATGCTGCAGCCAGATGACGCGCTCACCTTCCCTCGTTTTGATGCGTACCAGTTCATCACGATACGGTGGCAGGCCATCGCCCTTCAGGCCTTCCGGGTCATCGCTTACGGTATAGTCATCCAGCCACACTGCACGCGACAGGACGTGCTTGAACTGCCGCGCCAGTTCGGGGCCGCCGAGCGACGCGACCTCGCCCGGCAGATTGCGCAGATCCAAGTACTTGGCGGCACGCTCAAAATCGAAGGCCTCGCATGCTTCGAGAAAACCGTGGATGCTTCCCCGTGGGGTATCGCGCTTGAAGGCATCCCCCGAGCCCTCGTCCTCGACCATGGGGATAGCCGCGGTGGTGGTTTGGGGTTGGCCTGGCAGTGGCTCATCCTGGGCAAAGGTCGTCGCAACCTGCAGGACGAGCCAAAGAAGAATGGCTGATTTTACATAAGAAATCATCATAACAATACTCTTTAACTATATGTTATTTATATTTTTTAACTTGATTCTGTACGCTGTCAATAGCGCAGTGAATCCGAGCACGAAGGGGAGGCACGCATAGATGATACCCTGCCATTGCCAGTGGTACAGGATCCAGCCGGAACCGAGTGAAGCAATGGCCTGCACCGAGAACACCAGGAAGTCATTCGCTGACTGTACCCGGAACCGCTCGTGCGGCCGGTAGCCGTAAGGCAACAGGTTGGTGCCGCTCAGAAAGAGGAAGTTCCAGCCGATGCCCAGCAGCACCAGCGCCGACCAATAATTCAGGAAATCCGTGTCGCGCGCCGCGAGCGCCAGGCACAATAGGTACAGCGCTAAACCCAACCCCAGCATCCCCGCGAACCCGAGTCTCCTGAATAGGCCGGCGTACAACAGCGATGGCAGGTACATCGCGGCAATGTGTGACTGGATCACGAACTTGGTCGACTCCAGGCTGTGCCCTGCGTGCGTGTGCATGCTGATCGGCGTGGCGGTCATCAGCAGGCTCATGACACCGTAGCCGATCGCGGCCGCGCAGACTGCCACGATCACGATCGGGGAGCGCATGATTACGCGCAGTGGACGCCCTGCCCCTTCAGGCGTTGTCTCCAGGCGTATGCGGTCCCGGTGAAAACTGATCAGCACAATCCCGGCAAGGTAGCTGAGCGTCAGCAGCACGAAAGAGCCGGCATATTCGGTCGCAAGCAGGTGGCGGCCACGCACGGCGATTTCCGGACCGATAAAGGCTGCGAGGATTCCGCCGAACAGGAGGATTGAAGTGGCCTTCGGTGCCAGCTCGGCAGGTACGGCCTCGAGCGCAGCGAACCGGTACTGATGACCTGCGGCCCCGGCCCAGCCCATCAAAAGGGCGGCGCCGCAGAAGCCGGCGAAAGTATCTGTGGCCAGGCTCCACGCTGCCGCAAGGGCGGCGGCCACGGCCAGAAATCCATAGGCGATAAATACCCGACGGCGGCCGAAGCGGCCAAGTAGTTTGCCAGTCGGCAGCGTCGAGGCAGCCAGGCCGACGACCACCAGGGCAATGGGAAGGGTCGCGAGTTCAGTGGTTGGGGCGAATTCGACGCCGATGATGCCGGCCAGCAGCACCATCAGGGATGTTCCCGCCATCATCAGCGAGTACGCGATCGTTAGGCGCCAGACCGTTCCGGGGATGTTCCTCATGGACGACGCAGCGGAGGAATCGGGGTCGCGCGGCATGCGCGCGAGAACGCTCCGATGAAGACAGCGTTCGCTTCTGCGGTTCGGAAATTCAGCTCTTTACCAGTTGACGTTCAAGGAGATGAAAGGGCCGCTGTAACTCAATTCGACCCTGCCGAGCCAATCCGTCTTGTCCACATCGAGATCGATGCCGAAATACTGGTAGGACAAGCCCAGACCGACGTGTTCCCAGGCCTGGAAATTGATGCCCGCACTGGCGTCCCAGAGGTTCCCCGAATAATCGCCGACAGTGGCTCCCAACCAATCAACCCTTGTGCTGAGCAGCCAACGGGGTGAAAAGGCATACCAGTACCAGGCGCCAATGTTGGGCAGGGGCGCATCGGCAGTTGCTGTTTCTCGCCTGAATCCGCTGGAAGCGTCGTTGACGAAAAACTCGCCCTCGATGAAGGCGCCGATTTGCAGCCAGTGCAAACCCACGCCCGCGCCAAGCTCATGCCTCGGTCCGCTGCTGAATTCGCGTCCGAAAAATATTCTTGCCACATCGACATCAATACCCGCACCGACGCTGCTGCCAGACTTCAGCACATTCTCGCCCCAGCTGATGTCCTCGCTCAGAATCAGCGAACCGCTGTCGCTGGTCCTGAAGTACTGCCCGCCGACCGACCACTTCTCTCCGAATCGCCAAAGGAACGTGAGGCTGCCCGTCGCGTCGTCTTTTGCAACATCGACACCCTCGTTGAAATCGATATCCCGGCCCGGTACCTGGCCGTCCACCCTGATTTTGAATTCCTTGCTCGGCAAGAAGCCGCCGACACTGAGGATGAAATCGTCTTCCAGCAAGGGATGCCTGGCGTCGCTGTCCTGTGCGAAAACCGGGCTTGAAAACAGAAGCGACAGGAACAACAAGATGGCGACAATCAGACGGTTGGTCATTCTTCTTTTCTCGAGGCAAAAGTCTGGCGGCGGGTGGGGCTGAATTGTGAACAATTATACACCGATCGAAGAAGCAGTTTCAGTGCCCAGCTTCCATGGTGGTGCCGTTTCAATGGTGATGCCCGGCACCGCTCGAGCCGAGCAGGGTCGCAAACATCCAGGCGGCCAGAACGACCAGGCTGAAACCGACAATCCGGCGCACGAAACGATCGCTCAGGAATGTGCTCAGCGCCGGGGCAGCCAGGGTCAGGCCCAGCATGGCAGGCAAGGTGCCTACCCCGAAGGCGAACATGGCGGAGGCGCCGCCGGCGACGCTGCCAGTGGAGGCGGCGGTCATCAGCACCGTGTACACCAGGCCGCAGGGCAGGAAACCCCAGCACAAGCCCAGCCCCAGTCGCCCGATCCAGTCATGCCGCTGGCTTATGCGCACCGCAATCGGCATGATGCGCCGCCACAGGCCCGCCCCACCCTTCTCGATGACATCCAGGCCGCGCCAATCCAGCAGGAAGCGCAGGCCGATCAGCGCGACCATCAAAGTGGTCAGCGCCCGCAGCCATTTGCCCAGGGGCTTGAGCGCCATGATCTCTCCAGCCGCGCCGAGCACTCCGCCGGCCAGGGCTCCCAGCAATGCATAACCCAGCACGCGGCCAAAGTTGAACTGCAGTGCGGGCAAAGCGATCGAGCGGTTGCCGGTCCCGGACAGTGCACCCAGGCTGCCCGCAATGCCACCGCACATGCCGAAGCAGTGCCCGCTGCCGAGCAGCCCTGCCAGAAATGCCGTCACCCAGACGGCCGGATCGATGCCGCTCAATTCGATTCACCTCTGTGATCTTCGGATGACGTCTCGTCACCCTTTGCCGGATCCGGGTGCGCAGCGCGGTCGGGGGGAGGCTTCTGGTCGTCGTCCAGCACCACGCTCCAGCCATGCGACTCGAGGTCGTCGAATTGACCAGAGCGGATGGCCCAGACCAGCGCCCAGACTGCGACGGCCAATAGTATCAGTGCCAGGGGAATCAAAACATAGAGCATGCTCACGGACGTTCGACCTCCAGCGTCACGAGCGCTTCCGCTGGCTGTCTTCCGCCCCGCTCACGGACCAGTCGCGCCGCGTTGGCCACCACCAGCAGGGAGCTGAGCGACATGCCGAGCGCTGCCATCCAGGGTTTGAGCATGCCGGACACCGCGAGCGGAAGCACCGAGGCGTTGTAGAGCACGGCCCAGGCGAGGTTCTGCCTGATCAGCTGGCCGGCGCGCCGGGCGATGACGCGTGCCCTGGTTATCAGGCCCAGCGATTCACCCGTCAGGATCAGGTCGGCCATGCTGTTGGCCAACTCGGCGCCGCCCTTGACGGTCATCGACACGTCGGCGGCAGCCAGCACCGGGGCGTCATTGACACCGTCGCCCACCATCAGCGTGGATCTGCCGGATTGGCGTAACGCGGCCAGTGTGTCGAGCTTCATTGCCGGCGTTTGCCGCGCCCGGAATGTGTCCACATGAAGGCGTTCGGCGACCGCCGCCACGGCTGCGTGACTGTCGCCCGACAGGATTTGAACCTCCATGCCGGCATCCTGCAGTGACTGAACGGCCTCGGTGGCGTCCGGACGCAACGCGTCTTGCAGAGCGAAGCGCGCGACCCAGCCTCGGGGGTCCATCAGCCAAATCGCGTCGTCATCGTCCACGGAATCCGTCTTGCCGACAAACTGCGCAGTGCCGATGCGCCATTCCCTGCCATCGATCGGCGCCTGCAGCCCAAGTCCCGGCCTTACGGTAACCGGCCCGTCGAGCCTTGGCCAGAAAGCATCTGCCGACCGGCTCCGGTCCGCATCGTGAAATGCGCGCGCGATCGGGTGTGCCGAGACGCCTTCGAGTACCGCTGCGATTCTCAACGCAGCGGCCTCGCCGAACTCACGCCGTTTCGGGTTGACCTCGATAGCCGCTATTTCCGGCGCTCCTCGCGTCAGCGTGCCGGTCTTGTCGAAGACGACTGTATCGACTTCGTTCAGGGCGTGGAGCGCGTCGCCACGGGTCAACAGGATCCCTTCATCCAGCAGCCGGCGACTGGCGGCAGCATGTACCACCGGCAGCGCCAGCGACAGTGCGCAAGGACAGCTGGCGACCAGCACCGCCAGCATGGCGGGAAAGGCACGTGACGGATCCATGATCTGCCAGCCAACCCACGTAACTGCGGCAATGACCAGCACCGTTGCGATGAACAGCGGAACCAGCCAGGCGGGCATGCTGTGGGTCGACGGGCGGGTCGACTGGGCGCGCAACAGGAGCCGCCCCAGCGAGGAAACAGTGGTTTCCTGTCCAGTGGCCGAGACTTCCACTTCGACAGGCTGGCTCAGATTGATGGTGCCGGCGATCACCGCATCACCACCGGCCCGGGCGACCGGGCGTGATTCGCCGGTCAGCAGCGCTTCGTCTACCTCCGTCGAACCCATGCAGATGTGACCGTCGGCCGGAAATGATTCACCCACCCGCACCAGCACGCGGTCTCCGGCTTCGAGGTCACTTGCCGGAACCGTCTCGCGACGCCCACCCCGGATCCGTTCAGCCCACTCGGGCAGCAGCCTCGCCAGTGCCGCGCCTGCCTGGAGATTTCGATGGCGCAACATCATCTCCATGTGCCGGCCCAGTGACAGGAAGAAAATGAACATGACGACCGAGTCGAACCAGACCTCGCCGTGCCCGCGAAAGAAGTTGTAGCAGCTGGCGAGGAAGGCCAGGCCAATCGCAAGGGCGACGGGCACGTCCATGCCGGGGCGGCCTGCTTTCAGGCTGCGCCAGGCACCCTCAAAAAAGACCCGGCCCGAGTAGAGCAGCACGGGCAGAGTCACCAGCAGGCTGACCCAGGTCAGAAAACTGCGTTCGGCCACGTCGATACCGAAGGCATCCCCCGCATACAGGCCGACGGCATACATCATCACCTGCATCATGCCGAGGCCGGCAACGCCAAGCCGCTTCATTGAACTGCGGCGCTCTTCCTGTCGTCCCTGTTCCTCGGCACTGGCCAATGGCAGATGCGGCTTGTAGCCCAACTCCATCAAGCCGGCCGCAAGGCGGCTGAGCCGGCTTTCCTCGGGCCTCCAGATGATGCGCGTGTAGCCGGTAGCCGTGTCGACCTGGGTGGACTGCACCCCGGGCAGGTTTTCCATGTGGCTGCGAATCAGCCAGGCGCAGGCCGCGCAGCGGATTCCTTCCGTTTGCAGCAAGAGCTCACGGCGGCCGTCAGGCAATTTCACCCCCCACAGGGACTCGCGGTTGTCACAGCCCTGCCACGCACTGAGTTCGGCTGCAAGATCCTCCCCGGCTTTGCGGCCCAGTTCCTGGCGAAACTGGTAATAGCGCCCGAGGCCGGAGCTGAAAATCAGTTCGGCGACAGCCTGGCAGCCGGCGCAGCAAACGGCGCGTTGCTGACCGTCGCGGACGACGAATAACGAGGTACCGGCTGGAATGGGCTCGCCGCAGTGAAAACAGGCGGTCTCAGTGTTCCCCATCGTGATCTTCCCGCGCGACTGGAGCGGCGGGGGGCGCTGCATTTCCCGCAGGCTGAGCCTGCAGCCCGGAGCGGATTTCGTGGTACTGACCGTCATCTACCACCAGGGGATCGGGATGGGTCACCGCCAGGTACAGGGTGAACAGGCCCCCGACCACGGCGATCGCCGGGATGGCGATGGCAACCCAGGGCCAGGGGTAGTGATACCAGGGATGCAGTTGCGAGGATTCCGGCTCGCGGCCGGCAGGGTTGGCTCGGGTCATGGCTGTTTTCCAAATTCAATGGGCATCAGGGCTTTAGCCTTGATTACTTTGCGAATAGAGGGATCATCGGCTGCCTGGAGCTGGATGTCCAGGTG
>JAPHSB010000481.1 GCA_026193295.1 Lysobacterales bacterium | reverse complement strand
TCTCGATGTTCAGCCCGGGCACCCGGGCAGCCAGCGCGCGAATGTCCTGGGCGCCACCGATGTAGTCCCTGACCAGGTCGCCCGATATAGCAGAGACCGCCGCCGGTACGTCCGTCAGCGTTTGTTCCCGCTTCTGGGCCGTTACCAGGATCTCTTCCAGGACCAGCTCCTCGGCGTGTGCCAGGGGGGCAAAGACCAACCCGGCGGTAGCAAGGGCAATCATTCGGCTTGAGAGTTGGGTGTGCATTATTGTTCTCCGGGAGAATGTGCCCGGATTATAGTCCAGTGGATAGCGCAAATGTAATCGTGCGCGCAGCATCATTTGATTTCCTCCGGGCCTGAGCTATCCTGCCGCCATGCAATCCTACTCGGCCATTTCCCTCTTGCGCCACGCCCTTGGGGGCCATCGGCGATGGCCACCCGCATGGCGCAGCCCTGTGCCGAAGCGTCACTACGACGTGGTCATTGTCGGCGCCGGCGGGCACGGCTTGGCGACCGCGTATTACCTGGCGAACCGCTATGGAATCCGCGACGTCGCGGTGCTGGAGAAGGGCTGGCTGGGCGGCGGCAACTCCGGACGCAATACCCAGGTCTGCCGATCCAATTACTTCTACCCGGAAAGTGCGGCATTCTACGAGCACTCGCTGCAGCTGTTCGAGTCGCTTTCCGCCGATCTCAACTTCAACATCATGTTCAGTCCCCGTGGCAACCTCGAGCTCAGTCACGGCCTCGAGGAACTGGAAATCAACCGCCGCTGGGCCAATGCCATGACCTTGAACGGCATCGACTCGGAGTTACTCGATCGTGAAGACATCCGGCGGATGGTGCCGATCCTGGATCTCGACTGCCGCTTTCCGATTGTCGGCGGTTTCGTCCAGCACCGTGCCGGAATTGCCCGCCACGATGCCGTGGCCTGGGCCTATGCCCGGGCCGCTTCGGCCAGCGGCGTCGATATCGTGCAGGGTTGCGAGGTGACCGGGTTCGAGAGCGACGACGGCCGTATCCGGGCCGTGCACACAAACCAGGGCTCCATCGGCGGTGACCGCTTCGCGCTGTGCGTGGCCGGCAACAGCAGTGCACTGGCGGCGCAGGCCGGCCTGCAACTACCCATTGAAAGCATCGCGCTTCAGGCCATGGTGACCGAACCGATCAAGCCGGTTTTGCACACGGTGATCGGCTCGGCCGTGATCCACTGTTATGTAAGCCAGTCGGACCGCGGGGAAATCGTCATCGGCGGTGGCGCCGACCCGTTTCATTCCTATGCGCAACGCGGCGTTTTGCCGACGACGCGGGACAACGCCGCGGCGGTTCGCGAACTCATCCCCAGCTTCGGACGTCTGCGCGTGATGCGCCAGTGGGCCGGTGTCTGCGACATCGCGCCCGATTCGAGCCCGGTGGTCGGCCGCACCGCAATCGAAAATCTCTACGTTTCCACGGGCTGGGGTACCGGCGGATTCAAGGCGATCCCGGCCGGAGGCGACACCCTGGCCTGGACCATCGCGCATGCAGAACCCCACCCACTCCTGCGACCGTTTTCGCTCGACCGTTTCGAGACCGGTCAACTCGTCGATGAAGGCGCCGCCGCCGGCGTGGCGCACTGAGCGAAATCGATGGTGGCAACTTCCTACTCGGCTTTCTCACTGCTGCGCCATGCCCTGACCGGCCATCGGCACTGGCCACGTACCTGGCGCGACCCGGAGCCAAAGGAGCACTACGACGTGGTCATTATCGGTGGCGGCGGCCACGGCCTGGCCACCGCCTACTACCTGGCTACCCGCCACGGCATCCGCAACGTGGCCGTGCTGGAAAAATCCTGGCTGGGCGGCGGCAACAGCGGCCGCAACACACAGGTCAGCCGTTCCAACTATTTTTACCCGGAAAGCGGCGCCTTCTACGAACACTCCTTGCGTTTGTTCGAGGGCCTGGCCCGCGAACTCGATTTCAACGTCATGTTCAGCCAGCGCGGCATCCTGTCCATTTGCCACAGCGCGCACGAGATGGAAATTTACCGGCGCTGGGCCAACGCGATCCGGATGAACGGCATCGATTCGCGGCTCCTGTCGCGCGACGAAGTGCGGCAGCGGGTTCCCCAGCTCAACCTCGACTGCCGCTTCCCGGTCACCGGCGGTTTCATCCAGGAACGCGGCGGCATTTCGCGACACGACGCGGTGGCCTGGGGCTACGCACGCAAAGCGTCCGCCGCCGGTGTCGACATCCTGCAGCGCTGCGAAGTGCAAGGCATGGAAAGCAGTGACAGTCGCGTTACCGCCGTCCGCACCAACCGGGGCCGGATCAGCGCGGACCGGTTTGCACTCTGTGTCGCCGGGCACAGCAGTCAACTGGCCGCCATGGCCGGACTGCAGTTGCCGATCGTGACGATTCCCCTGCAAGCCCTGGTCACGGAACCGGTGCGCCCGGTATTCGACACGGTGATGATGTCGGCCAGGATCCACGTCTACGTCAGCCAGTCGGACCGTGGTGAGATCGTTATCGGCGGCGGCGCAGACCTGTACAACTCTTACGCTCAGCGTGGCAGCCTGAATACGCAGCTGGACACACTGGCGGCACTGGTCGAATTGCTGCCGATGTTCAGCCGCCTGAGGATGATGCGCCACTGGGCAGGAGCCTGCGACATGGCCTACGATGTCAGTCCGATCGTCGGCAAGACGCCGGTGGAAAACCTTTACGTATCCACGGGCTGGGGAACCGGTGGGTACAAGGCCATACCGGCAGGCGGCGATACGCTGGCCTGGACCATCGTGCATGACCGCCCGCATGAACTGCTGAGGCCGTTCCAACTGGACCGCTTCAGCAGCGGCCGCCTGATCGATGAGGGAGCCGCCTCGGGTGTTGCTCACTAATTACATTACATAAACTTAACAAATAATTGTAAATGCTACTAATAAAATGTCCATATTGCGGAGTGCGCGACCAAACGGAGTTCCGTTGCGGCGGTGAAGCAAGCCGTGCCCGGCCGGATCACCCCGAGCACATCAGCGATCCGGACTGGGCGCAGTACCTGTTTTATCGGGAGAACCCGAAGGGGCTGCTCCGCGAGCGATGGGTGCACCGTTACGGCTGCGGCCAGTGGTTTATCGTCAGCCGTGACACGGTGACACACGACATTCTCGACTCGCTGCCGATGGGCGATCTGCCGCCCAAGGGACGCGACGCGCCATGATCCGTCCACCCCTGGGGCCATTCCGGCTGGCCAGCGGCGGTCGCATCGATCGTCAAGAGCCCCTGACTTTTACATTCGACGGGGTGCCTTACGTCGGTTTTCGCGGCGATACCCTCGCCTCGGCCCTGCTGGCCAACGGTGTCCGGGCCGTTGCGCGGAGTTTCAAGTACCATCGCCCACGCGGCATTTTCTCGGCCGGAGAGGAGGAGCCCTGCGCGCTGGTCGAAATCGGCGAAGGGCACGCCCGTGTGCCAAACTGTCGCGCCACGGTCGTCCCGTTGGAGGAGGGCCTGGTCGCCGCCAGTCAGAGTGGCTGGCCATCCGTCAACTTCGACCTGGGCCGCATGGTCGATTTCACGCATCCTCTGTGGCCGGCCGGCTTCTACAACAAGACGTTCAAATGGCCCAACTGGAAAACCTGGGAAGGCCTGGTGCGGCGCGCTGCCGGGCTGGGCCGGCCGCTGGAAGGCCCCGATCCGGACCGCTACGAGCAGGTCAACGCCCATTGTGATCTGCTGATTTGCGGTGGCGGCCCAGCCGGCCTGATGGCCGCGCAGGTGGCCGCATCGGCCGGTTTGCGCGTGATCCTGGCGGAACAGAGCCCCGACTGCGGCGGTGTGCTGAACAGTGAAAACATCGAGCTGGACGACCAACACGGCAGCGACTGGGCAACGCGCACCGTTTCCCGTCTGCGGGAACAGCCCAACGTACTGCTGCTCGAGCACACCGTGGTGACCGGTGTCTATGACCACAACGTCACCACCCTGCTCCAGACCGGCCAGGGATCCACCTGGCGCGAGTGCCTTTGGACCGTGCGCCCGCGCCACGTCCTGCTGGCCAGCGGAGCCATCGAACAAGGCCTGATATTCCCCAACAACGACCGTCCCGGCATCATGCTGGCCGGAGCGCTGCGTCACTACGTGAACCGCCACGCCGTCGTGCCGGGCACTGCCGTGGTGGTTGCGACCAACAACGATTCCGCTTACCAGACCGTATTCGACCTGCTGCACTTGCAGGTGCCGGTCAGCGCGGTGGTGGACAGCCGGGAAAGCATCTCGCCGGCATTGCAAAAACGCCTGCAAATGGCAGGAGCTGAGCTGATCCAGGGTGCCTGCATCAGCGACACGCGCGGCTTTGGCGGCTTGCGCTCGGTGCGCATCGCCCGGCATGAGGGGACCGACCTTGGCCACCGCGCCTGCGACCTGCTGGCCGTATCCGGGGGTTGGGCGCCGCGCGTGCACCTGCTGGCCCATGCGCGGGGGACCTTGCGCTTCGATGAGCCCAGCCAGAGCTTTGTCCCGGACCGCCTGCCGGCGGCCTGGTCGGTGACCGGCGCGGCCAGCGGGATGCAGCATCTGCAGCAAACGTTGGACGACGCGGCGCTGGCAGCGCGCCGGATCAGCGAGCAACTCGGCCACCCCGCCGATGATCTGGCGGTACCGCAGGTGACGCGCGGCATGGTCGAACCCGCCGAGGTCGGCGCTCAGCGGCCGACGGCCAGCCGCAAGCGGCAATGGATCGACCTGGCGCACGACGTGACGCTGGGCGACGCTGAACTGGCCGTGCGCGAGGGCTTCGTTTCCGTGGAGCATTTCAAGCGCTACACCACCACCGGAATGTCGGTCGACCAGGGCAAAACCGGCAACCTGAATGCCTTCATTGTGCTGGGCGCGCTGACCGGGCGTGCCACTGGCGAGGTCGGCACCACGACCTTCCGGCCGCCCTATGTTCCCGTGACTCTGGGCGCCATGGCCGGCATCCGCAGCGGCGAATTTTACGCACCCCGCCGCCTGTTGCCGGCACACCTGATGCATCAAAAACTGCAGGGACAGTTCGAAGATTATGGCTGGCAACGCCCCGACGCTTATCCGCGACCCGGCGAGTCGCTGCACGACGCGGTCCAACGGGAAGTGCTCGCGGTGCGGTCCACAGTCGGCGTGTTTGACAACTCGCCCATCGGCAAGCTTGAAGTCCGCGGCCCGGACGCCGCACGCTTCCTGGACCGGGTCTACATCAACAACGTATCCGGCCTGCCGGTGGGTCGTGTGCGTTACGGCCTGATGCTGAATGAAAATGGCGTGATCATCGACGACGGGGTGTTCATCCGCCTGGCCCAGGACCGCTTCCTTCTCAACACGACCTCCGGCGGCGCCGGGCGCATCGCCGGGATGCTGGAGGAATGGCTGCAGTGCGAATGGCGAGATTTACGCGTCCTGGTGGATGACCTGACCACACAGTGGGCGTGCTTCACGGTGGCCGGGCCGCGGGCCCGCGACGTGCTGACCGCGCTCGGAACCGATATTGACCTGGCGCCTGCCGCTCTGCCGCACATGGCGGCCGCCTGCGGCCTCGTCGCCGCGCTGCAGAGCCGGGTCGCCAGGGTCAGCTTCAGCGGCGAGCTCAGCTACGAGATCAGCGTTCCGGCGCGCTGCGCCAGCGCCCTGCTGGAAGCCATACTGGCGGCGGGCCAGCCCTTCGGCATCGAGCCATACGGAATCGAGAGTCTGATGGTCCTTCGGGCCGAGAAAGGATACCTGCATGTCGGCACGGACACCGATGGGTCGACAACCCCGGATGACGTCGGCTGGGGCGAGGTGGCGCGCCGCAAGGCCGGTGACTTCATCGGCAAGCGTTCACTCGAGCGGCCGGCCAACCGCGCCACCGATCGCAAGCAGTTCGTCGGGCTGGAGCCCATCGACCCAGGCCGGGCACTGCGTCCCGGCAGCCACCTATTGATCGGTGCCGACCGCCAGCCACCGGCCGTGACCGATGGCTGGGTAACCTCCGCCTGCCACAGCCCAACCCTCGACCGCGCCATCGGGCTCGCCATGCTGCGCGGAGGGCGCAGCCGGATCGGCGAAATCGTCACGGTCTGTGACGAAGAGCAAAGATTCAATGTGAAAGTCGTAGCGCCGGTGTTTTATGATCCAGCGAACGCCAGACTGAACACGTAGTGTTAAAAGGCAGCAGAGCATGAATGAAGCAGTGATCCCACCGGAGCATCCCTCCCCTCTGCAGCAAGCGGGTGTCGAACAGCGCGACGTCCTCGTCGGACCTGTCAGGATTCGGGAAATCACGGACCTGAAGCTGCTGCGGTTGCGTTTTATCGCAGACCCGTCGAACGCCGATCTGCCGACCGGGGATCTGCCTATCGCAACCGGTCAATGCGACGGCACGGATCCGGTGATTCTTTGCCTGGGCCCGAATGAGTGGCTGGCGGTCACCGGGTCGGAGGAACCCCAGTGGTTGTCACAGCTGCTGCAGCCGGCGACTGGCGCGACACAGGCTATCGCC
>JAPHSB010000265.1 GCA_026193295.1 Lysobacterales bacterium | reverse complement strand
GCCTCCTCGCCGAACAGCTCGGATACCGCTTGTTGCATACGGCGCGCGGTGATCAGCTTGGAGAAGCCCTCATGGTATGGCACGAAGTTCTCAATCCGGCACAGGATGCGTGAGTCGTCCACCTGGCTTTTCTCGAAATACATCATGTACTTGCCGGGGACTTCCGGGTAATTGGCGACCGCGTCGGTCCACTCGCTGATATCCGCCACCTCCTCGGGCGAATACATGCCGCGTACGACCAGGAAGCCGTCACGCTCGAACTGCGCGACCTGTTCATCGCTGAGGATTCGTTCACTGTTCATGCGGGATGTCCTTTGCGTCTATGTTTGCGTCTCTGGCCGGATTCTAGCGGCGGGCCCACAGGCTCTTGATGACTGAAATCAGGTTGTTGGTGGTCCAGTACAGCACCATGCCGGCCGGGAAAGTGTAAAAGAGCACAAAGAAAGCCACCGCCAGCAGCAGCATGTTGCGCACCTGCTTGCCGCGCAATGCGGCGTCCAGCGCCAATGGCTTATGCAGCATCGAGGCGATGAACGACAGGCCGGTCATCAAAAACGGCAGCAGATTGAATTCCGAACCGAAGAACGGCAGCCTGAAGGGCAGGTGAAACAGGTCGTCCGGGTGCGACAGGTCGGCAATCCACAGGAACCCCGTGTTCAGCAGGTGGATGTTCTCCGCCAGCATGTCGAATGCCCCGATAAAGACCGGGATGACCACGGCGACGCCCATCAGGCTCTTCAGACTGTACAGCGGGTGCACCCGCTCGGTCTTGTACAAGGCCAGGATCTTGGCCGCCTGCTCCTCGCCCTTGAAATTCTTTTTGATACGGTGCAACTCGGGCGCCAGCCGCGCCTCGGTCTCGTTGACCTGCTGTTGAAACCGGTCGGCGATCCGGCTGAGCGGCAGCATCAGGATATTGACGGTCAGCGACATCAGCATGATGGCGATGCCCCAGGATGGGATCAGCAATTTGATACCGGCCAGCAGGTGGAACAGCCCCAGGCAGATCCAGCGTAGCCAGAACCAGAGCCCTGCGTACATGAGCCTGGGCAATTCGGAGTCAGCGCTCTTGAGCACCCTCGGCTCAATCGGTCCGAGGTAGAACGACCAGGTCCCGGCCGGTACGGATCCAACGGTGATCTCGGCATCCTGCCGAGCGTCTGCGCTTGCCAGCTGCGCACCCACAGGCTCAGGCGGAAATGCCATCAAAGCCCAGTAGCGATTGCGATAGCCGAGCCAGCCATCGACTTCGGCTACGACTGCCGCACCCCCGACCCCGCCCTCGTCCTCGTCCTCGTCAACATCCTCGTCCAGCCCGATCTGACGGACGCCCGCCTCCTGCAACAACACGTAGCGCGACTGCTCGAGCCAGTTGCCGAAACCGGCGGCTTCACGCGGCCGAAAGGACTGGCCCGAGCGGACGGATACGCTGTCGACGCCGGCCTGGTCCAGCTCGATACGGTAGCCCTGCACCGGGATGCGCCAGGTCAGCCGGGCCCCGCCCGGCCCCACGAAGGCCAACTCCTGGTACTTGGCGGCACGGTGGTCCGATACCGACCACTGGCCACCGGATGCCGTTTCAAAAGTGATGACGCCGTCATCGGCGAACTGCTGCAGCCGGACCGCGTCGCCGCTGCAGGCGGGAAAGCAGGCAATCGCGGACTGCAGGTTACCCTGCTCACTGAATGTCAGCCGCAAGGTCTGAGTGGTCACGGTCGTATCCGCCAGGGCCGTCGCGCTCACAAACCACAACAGCAGGACCATCCAAAAACGTGGTTCTGGAAGTGGCTTCATTGCGCCCTCTCGAGCCGCGCCTGGCGGCACTCGTCCGCCAGGCGCGCAATTTCCACCGCGCCATCCGGAATGCTGTGACCCAGCCGGTATACCATGGATTCGCGCAACTCGCGCATGCGTGCACGGAAGCGCTCCGGTTCGGCGAGCAGGCGCTCGATGGCCGCCGGCGCCCCATTCAACGCCTCCGGCGACACGATCTCTCCTACCTGGCTGCGGATCGAAGATTCGATCGGCTCGATGCCCAGCTCCTGCCAGTTGGGATTGCGGATGCGCCGCGGGACATCGATGAACAGGACCGGCTTCTCCAGGCCCCAGGCATACTCCAGCGCCATTGCCGACCAGTCGCTGACCAGGATATCGGAGCGCAGAATGGAATCGGTTTCACCCATCCGGTCCACGTACTCGAAGCGGGGATTGCCGGCGAAGGCATCCCGCACCGCGGCAATGATCCCAGGGGTCTGCCGGTTGCCCTGGTAGTGCGGACGCATGATGACCCGGTAGCCGGCGTCCAGCAGCACGCCGATCAATTCCCGGCCGCAGCTGTTGAAGATCGAATTTTCGCCCCAGGTGGGCGCGATCACCACGGTCAGTGGTTCGCCGGCCACCTTCTCGGGCTGGTATGCCTGGCCCTCGGCGATCACCTGCTCCAGCCGGGGGTGCCCGTAGTCGAACAGCTGCTTGGCCGGCAGCTCCTTGAGTTCCTCGCGTCGCCGGATCTCGGCGACCTGGTGCGGACCCGCGCAAAATAGCGTT
>JAPHSB010000337.1 GCA_026193295.1 Lysobacterales bacterium | reverse complement strand
TGCCCGGATGAGGGCCGTCGTTACCCGCCGAGGTCACAACGAAGATTCCGGCTTCCCGGGCATTCAGAAAAGCCTTGGCGATCTGCGAGGTCCAGGGGTTGTTGGCCTCCGAGCCGATCGAATAGTTGATGACGTCCACCCCGTCTTCGGTGGCTTGGTCGATGGCCGCGAGTATGGCCGAACCCATGCATCCGCCGCTGTCCGGCCCGGCGGGTTCGCCGACATAGCACACCCTGTAGGTCACCAGGTTAGCGTGCGGCGCGACGCCCGACAGGGTCGAGTCCGCGCTGTCGTTCAAAAAAACATTGAGCCGGTTGCCGACCGCGGTCGAAGCCACGTGGGTGCCGTGACCGACGCTATCGTTGTCGCGGCCCTTGGTATTCTCCTCAACGACGTCTTCGGTGGCGGGATCGTCCTCGACAAAGTCGTAGATACCGATCAGCTTGTTGTTGCAACTGACTTCGGGATCGTCGCACAGGCCAAGCAGTTCGCCCAGCGGGTTCGTGTAATTGTAACCGCCCGGCAACGCGTCATCGAAAGACGGATGTTCCCAGTTGATGCCTGAATCGATCACGCCGACGACCACGTTTTCGCCGCGCGCTTCCGGAAAACCCGCCAATCCGCCCCAAAGGTTGCCCGCGCCAATCCATTCCGGACCGGCGTCGGTCTGCAATTTGAACCGCCTGTCAGGCGTGATCGACTTCAGGTCCGGAGAATCGGCCAGGGCCGCCGCCTCGGCTTTGCTCAGGTCCACCGCCATGCCGTTGGTGGCCAGGCGGTAGCGATGCACGGCCTGCAACTGCCGACCCAACAGGGCGCCCGCCGACTGCCTGAATGCCTCCTGCCGGCCGGCGATGAACTCCAGGTAGTCGCGATTCGCAGCCGCCCGCAGGTCCAGCTTGGCGCCCCTGGCTGATTTGGTGCTGCTCGCGTCCGTGGATTCGAGGCCGTCGCTGACCGCCAACTGCCTCCCGGCATACAGAGCCAGCGGCGGATCCTGCAATTCGATGATGTAGCGTTGCTGCCGGTCGGGGCTGACCTCCGGGCTTCGCGCAGAAACAGCCTGCGCCGTGATCAAGGCAGCCAGCAGAACAAGGCCGGCCAGGCTGCGGTAAATCGAGGGGACGCTGCTTCCTGCTCTCATCATGTCTCTCATCCATGGCTGCGGACAGGAGTCCGCATGGTGACCAGTTCTTCCGCTGCGGTGGGATGGATGCCGATCGTGCAGTCGAACCGGTCCTTGGTCAGGCCTGATTTTACCGCGACGGCGAAGCCCTGGACAATTTCCGGGGCGTCCGGCCCAACGATGTGCACGCCTACCACGCCCTGACTTTCCCGATCCACCACCAGTTTCATCATCATCTTCTCGTTACGCCCGGATAGCGTGTGTTTCATCGGTCGGAATTCCGACAGGAAAATGTCGACCGCTCCTACGTGGTGGATCGCATCTTCTTCGCTATAGCCCACCGTTCCTACCGGCGGCTGTGAAAAAACCGCCGACGGCACGAATTCATGGTTCACTGGCCGCGTTCTGCCGCCAAAAACCGTGTCGGCAAACGCGTGCCCTTCGTAGATGGCCACCGGGGTCAGGTTGACCCGGCTGGTGACATCACCCACGGCGTAGATATGACCCACGCTGGTACAGGAAAGTTCGTCCACCACGACGCGCCCGTCCGCCCTGACTTCGACGCCGACCTCGGGCAAGCCCAGCCCGCGGACATTGGGCACGCGGCCGGTAGCGTACAGGACTTCGTCGACGACGACACATTCGCCGTCCTGCAGGTCGACGCGCAAGCCGTCGTCCGTCTTGACGATCCGCTCGACATCGCTTTCCAGCCTCAGGTCGACGCCCTTGTTGCGCAGTTCCTCGCCCACCACCCGGCGCACGTCGCCGTCGAATCCGCGCAGCACTGCGTCGCCGCGGTACAGCTGCGTGACCCGTGATCCCAGGCCATTGAAAATGCCGGCAAACTCGCAGGCGATGAAGCCACCGCCGACAATCGCGACGCGCGCGGGCAACTCGTCGAGATGAAACACCTCGTCGGACGTGATGGCGTGCTCCGCGCCGGGAATTTCGGGGACCCAGGGACGACCGCCGGTGGCGACCAGGATATGTTCCGCGCTGACGGTCTCACTTCCCAGCTGCACTTCATGGGGCCCGGCCAGGGTCCCGCGCTGTTGGTAGAGGGTCACGCCCGCATCGGCGAGCAAGCGCAGGTAGACCTGGTTGAGGCGGTCAATTTCGGCGTCCTTGGCGGCGATGAGCCGCGGCCAGCTGAACCGGCTCTCGCCGACTTCCCAGCCGTAACCGCGGGCATCCTCGAAATCTTCGGCGAAGTGCGCCGCGTAGACCATCAGCTTCTTGGGCACACAGCCCCGGATCACGCAGGTTCCGCCAACGCGGCTCTCCTCGCAGATGCCCACGCGCGCCCCGTAGCCGGCCGCGATTCGCGCAGCACGCACGCCACCCGAGCCGGCCCCGATCACGAACAGGTCAAAATCGTATTGTGTTGTTTCGCTCATAAGACTCTGCAGTTTGGGGCAAGTTGTCGAATTGTCAAAAGGCTTCTGCTTCCAGCACCGGACCCGCGGACCGTGCACAAACTTTCATAGCCGGACGCCATAGACGTGTGGAAGTTCCGAAAGATTCAGGGTGGTTGAATGATTCTTTGATTTGCATCATTTAGGTCACTAGAATCACGTGGACTTGCCGCGCCGCTTTACGTAGCATGGCGCCGACCCATGAATCCTGAGCCCGGAGCTTCATGCTTTCTGCCTCCCAAATCAGTTTTGAACGCTATTTCGCACCCGTGTTCCAGCCCGTCAGTTTCGACCTCGAAGCCGGCAAACTGCTGCTGGTCACCGGGGCCAACGGCTGCGGCAAAACGACGTTGATCCGGGTGCTGGCGGGAATTCTCCACCCGAGTTCGGGCAAGCTCGACAACCAGGCAAGTGGCATGGCCTACGTAGGCCATTACCTGGCCATCAAGGACGATCTCAGCGTGATCGAAAACCTCCGCTTCATGCGCGATTTCATCGGTACCTCGACGCGTGATGTCGACGAGGTCATCCGCGAGGTGGGCCTGGGCCGGGTCGCGGAGCAGTTGGCCCGCACCCTGTCGGCAGGGCAGCGCAAGCGCTGCGCGCTGGCCCGCCTGCTGCTTACCGAGAACGAACTCTGGCTGCTGGACGAGCCCTACTCCAACCTCGACCAGGAAGGGGTCGAGTTGGTCGACGGCATGCTCGACCGGCACCTGGAGGCCGGAGGCGGCTGCATCCTGGCCACGCACGGCGCGCACCGCCCGGCGTGGCCCGGCACCGAGGATCTTTTCCTTGTTTCGGGAGCCAACGAGTGAACCCGGA
>JAPHSB010000345.1 GCA_026193295.1 Lysobacterales bacterium | reverse complement strand
CGTCCGGGCGCCGGCACCGCGGCATCGAACACGCCGCCACTGGTCACCCACACCTCCAGTTCGGCTCGATTGTCCGCAAACGGCCCCTGGGCCGTAATCCAGCGATGCCCCGGTTCGCCCAGGTAGGCCGTAACACTTTCATCAGGACGCACGAGGTCGTAAGTGAACCAGGCCATGAATACGATTCCGGCGTCGGGGAATACGTTGATGAAAAATCCCTGTCCCGAGGTAGCCGGGTTGTACCAGGCGTCGTTCAGGCCGGGATTGATCTGCAATGGCAGCGTGTTCCGGTAGATGCGGACGCGGTTGCCCTGTGTGTCGCTGACGACGATTTCATTTGAAGCGGTAAATGCCAGCTGACCCGCGGGCAGATCGAGCGATTCGCAATGACCACCATGATCGCATCGGTTCCAGCCCGTTTGGTCCCTTACGTAAAGCCGGTCGAAGCGATCGATTGCCAGCGCCGAAGGGTACTCGAATCCAGCCGGCGAATGGGATTTGTCCCTGATTTCGACGAAGTGCTCCCCGTTGTGCAACTGCAGCCGCGCGGGGGTGTCCCCGCCCGCGTGGTCGGTCACCAGGATATGACCACTGCGGTCGGCCGCCACGCCCAATGTAAAGCCCAGTTCGCCGGGTTGGTAATTTCCGGGGTTCGTGACCATTCGGCCGATGGCTTCGCACGCACCGTGCACCGTGCAAATCTGTACCCGGCCATTAAACTGATCCGCCACTGCCATACGCCCGTCGGGGGTCACGGCAACCGATAGCGGCGCGTCGAATCTGCCCAGGGCCGACCCAAGGCCACCAATGACGGTGCAGGCGCCCATGGTGCTGCACACCTGCATGCGGTCGTTGTCCGTATCGACGACGAAAATCCGGTCCAAATCGTCGAGAGCCACGTCGAGCGGGTAGCTGAACTGACCAGCCGACGAACCTGGGCCGCCAAAGGTGGTGCAGGAACCGTCACGCTGGCAAAGCTGGACCCGATTGTTGCCCGAGTCCGCAACGATGATCCGCCCCAGGCTGTCGATCGCCACGCCACCCGGGCTGTCGAACTGACCGGGAGCCGTGCCTGTGGAACCGAACTCGGCAACCAGTTCAAATGCAACCGGCGCAGCCTGCAACGCCAACGGGTAGGCCAAATTGAACAACAATAACAAGGGGATGGCTGTGGTGGACAGCCTGCCATAAACACACCGCCAGATACGCTGCCTATCCAGCATTTTCGTATTCCTCGCCTGCAGTGAACAAAGTCGATGAGCCGACGCAGCAGACTTATACGCTCAATCTTGGAATTTGCCAATGGGCCGACCGCTCAAGCTGCGTGGGGTCAACCCTGCTCAGAAACCGAGCGCCTCCGCCACGCGCTGCGGTGCTTCCAGTTGCGGATAGTGGCCGATCCCGTCCAGCGTGTGCAGTACAGCACCCGGGTTCCGGCTGCACAAGCGCTGCGCGATCGCATAGACCGCGATCGGATCGTGGTCTCCCCAGATTACGCGGAACGGTAAGTCGAGGCGCTCCAGCGGTCCGGTCCACTGTTCACCCATGCGGGTTCTTTCTCTCATGTAGCCGGCAATCTTGTGCAGCACGCGCCGGCCCTCGTTGTGCAGCATCAGTGACCACTGCAAGCGGTAGTGATCCTCGCCGAACCGCGACGGATCGGCATAGACGTTGGGATACTGCCTGCGGAACAGGCGCCAACTGCTGAGACGGCCGGCGACCGCTCCAACGCCCGGTGTACGCAACAGTTTCTGCGTGAACAGGGCGCGGTGCAGTTCCATGTATATGCCGCCGTTGAGCAAGGACAGCGACTTCACCTCGAACGGACAGTCGCCCCGCTCACGCCGCCGCAACAGCTCGCAGGCCACGCTGTTGCCCATGTCGTGGGTCAGCAGATCGAACTCCTGTATCTGCAGGTGACGCAGCAAGGCCTCGGCGGCGTCAAGCTGGCGCATTAGCGAATAATCGCGCTGCGGCGGTTTTGCCGACAGCCCATAACCGGGGAAGTCGAAAACCAGAACGCGATGCGATCTCTTCAGGAAGGGCAGCAGCGAATGCCAGTCCCAACTACTGGTTGGAAAACCGTGAAAACACACCAGCCAAGGGAGATCACGACGCTCTTCGCCCGCAAGCCGGTAGAACAGATCGACGTCGTCAACGCGCGCGAAAGCACCCTGCTCAAGCCAGGCAAAAACCTCTGCCGTCAGGCCTTCCACTAAGTCTCCTCTGAGTGACGGGCAGCATCTTGTGTTGCTTTCAAAATACCTCGCAAGATATTGATTTCATTTTGATCTGGACGCGCCCTGTTGAATAGCCGGCGCAACCGGGCCAGCAGCCTTTTGGGCTGACGGGGATTCAGGAAACGGATGTCCAGCAGGGTCTGTTCCAGGTGTTCGAACAAACGCTCCATCTGCACATCGTCGACTGGCTGCCAGTCCGGCGGGGCGAGTTCGATATCGGCGAAGCCCTGCGCCGCGATGCGCAATTCATAGGCCATGATCTGCACCGCCTGGGCGATGTTCAGCGAAGAGTACTCGGGGTTTGAGGGAATATTGACCAGGAAGTGACAGCGCTGCATTTCCTCGTTGGTCAGGCCGTAGCGCTCGCGTCCAAACAGCAGGGCGACCTCGTGCTGCGCGGACTCCACCAAAGCCTGGCCGGCCGCCCGGCGCGCGTCCAGCAGCGGCAGCGGCAGCGTGCGCAGTCGGGCGCTGGTGCCCAGCACCAGGCCGCAACCGGCCAGGGCGCTTTCCAGGGACTCGTGCAGCTGCGCCCGCTGCAGCAGGTCGTCGGCGCCTGAAGCGCGCGCGGTGGCCTCCGCATGAGGATAGATTTTCGGCGTCACCAGGTGCAGCGAGGACAACCCCATCACCTTCATCGCGCGCGCCGTGGCGCCGATATTGCCCGGGTGGGTGGTGTTGATCAGCACGACGCGGATACGCGCCAGTCGCTGCGCGACCTCGGCAGCCTCTGCTGCTGCCATGGTGGGCTCGCTTCTGGTATCCTGTGCCGCCTTTTCCGGACGATCTGACATGACGCATCCTGTACTCAATGTCGCTGTCGAAGCCGCGCACGCCGCGGCCAACATCATGCGCCGCCAGATCCAGCGCGTGGAGGCTATCCCCGTCGAGCGCAAGGCCCGCCACGACTACGTCAGCGAGGTCGACCGGGCCTGTGAAGCAGAGATTGTACGGGAAATAAAACGCTTCTACCCGGACCACGCCTTCCTGTGCGAGGAATCCGGCCCCTCCGGCGACAGCGAGTGTGTCTGGGTTATCGATCCGCTCGACGGCACCAGTAATTTCCTGCACGGCATCCCCCACTTCGCCGTGTCCATCGCCTACCAGCAAAAGGGCCGCACCGAGCACGCAGTGGTCTACGACCCGATGCGCGACGAGCTGTTCACGGCCAGTCGCGGCTCCGGAGCCTCGCTCAACCAGAAACGGATCCGGGTTTCGGCGCGCAAGACCCTCGAGGGCGCCGTGTTGGCCACGGCCTTCCCGTTCCGGCAGCCGCGGTTGATGCCGAAATATTCGCGCGTGTTCCAGTCGGTGCTGTCTAACGTGGAGGACTTTCGCCGCGCCGGCACAGCCAGCCTCGACCTGGCCTGGACGGCCGCCGGCCGCCTGGACGGCTATTTCGAAATCGGACTGCACCCCTGGGACGTGGCGGCTGGCGCTCTGATCGTGCGCGAGGCCGGTGGCGTGGTAATGGATTTCGACGGTGGCGACGGATTCGAGGAATCAGGCTCCATCATCGCCGCGCCCTACAAGATCATGACCCCGTTGCGGCAACTCATCGCCGCCAAATGGCAGTAGGACCGAATTTATTCGGGATCAGGGTTGCGAATCGATTGCCGCTCCGGCGCCTTCTTTCTCCACCTGCATCAGGTCGAACTTGCTGACGCCCAGCCTCAGGATGGTCGTGCTCGCCACGTAAATGGACGAGTAGGTACCGACCACGACGCCCACAATCAGCGTAAAGGCGAACGCGTGGATGATCTTGCCGCCGAAAATGAACAGTGCGACCAGCACCAGCAAGGTGGTGCCCGAGGTCATCAAGGTGCGGGACAGCGTCTGGTTGATCGAGGAATTCACGACTACCGGCGGTGTGCTCTTGCGCATTCTCGGGAAGTTTTCGCGAATGCGGTCGAACACGACGATCGTGTCGTTCAGCGAGTAGCCGATCACGGCAAGAATCGCTGCGACGACCGTCAGGTCGAACTCGACCTGGAGCAGTGAAATCACGCCCATCGTAATGACGATGTCATGGACCGTCGCAACGACAGCGCCCACCGAGAATCGCCACTGGAAGCGCACCATCACGTAAAGGAAGATGCCGATCAGCGCGTATACGACCGCCAGAATGCCCTGTTCCGTCAGTTCGTCGCCCACCTGGGGACCGACGAACTCGACCCGCCGCATGACCACCTCGCCTTCCACACCCTGCTGCAGCGCGTTCAAGACGAGCGTTGAAATATCGGCGCTGCTCTCGTCTTCGCTTCGTGGCGGGACGCGCACAACCAGGTCATTCGCCGCGCCAAAGGTCTGCACCACCGCATCGCCCAGTTCGACGGATTGCAGGTTGTCCCTGACCTGCTCGATATTGGCTGCCTCCGGAAAGCTCACTTCGATCAGCGTGCCACCGGTGAAATCCAGACCGAAGTTCAGCCCTCTGATCGCCAGGAACGTTATGCTTGCGACGACGAGTACCACGGACAACGCCAGGAAGTAGCGGTCCTTGCCGATGAAATCAATGTGTGTCTTCTGCTTGAGTAACTTCACGATGGCCTCTCAAATCGACAGCTTGGTGACGCGCTTCTTGCCGCCATAAATCAGGTTGACGACAGCGCGCGTTCCCATGATCGCGGTGAACATGGACGTCACGATGCCCAGTGACAGGGTCACGGCGAAGCCCTTGATCGGTCCCGTGCCGAACAGGAACAGCACGAAGGCCGCGATCAGCGTTGTAATGTTGGCGTCGGCAATGGTCGAGAACGCCTTTTCATAACCGGCGCGAATACTGGCCTGAGGCGTATTGCCGTTCCTCAGTTCTTCACGGATGCGCTCGAAGATCAGCACGTTCGCATCGACCGCCATGCCGACCGTCAACACGATACCGGCGATACCCGGCATGGTCAGCGTGGCGCCAAGCATCGACAGCAGCGCGACCAGCAGGAACAGGTTCGCGAACAGGGCGAGGTTGGCCACCAAGCCGAAGACGCGATAGTAGAAGGCCATGAACACCAGTACCAGGACGAAGCCGATGACGACCGACTTGAAGCCCTGCTCTACGTTGTCCCGGCCCAGGCTGGGACCCACGGTGCGCTCTTCCACGATCTCCATCGGCGCGGCCAGGGCGCCCGCGCGCAGCAGCAACGCCAGCTGGCTGGCTTCGGCCATCGAGTCCAGCCCGGTGGTCTGGAAGCGTTTGCCGAACGGTTCCCGCACCACGGCGACACTGATCACTTCCTCGGTCAAGCGGCCGCCCGGTTTTTGCTCGATGTAGACCACCGCCATACGGTTGCCCACGTTATCACGGGTGAAATCCAGCATGCGCTTGGCGCCTACGCCATCGAGCGTAACGCTGACCTGTGGCTGCCCAGTCTGCTGGTCGAAACCACTGGACGCCCCGATCAGCTGGTCGCCCGAAACGATGAGGCGCTTCTTCAACAGCACCGGCTGGCCGTTCTTGTCCTCGTACAGCCTCGATTCCGGCGGCACGCGGCCGGTCTGTGCGGCAGTGAAGGCATCATTCTGTTCATCGACCGCGCGGTACTCGAGGGTCGCGGTGGCGCCGATGATCTTTTTGGCCTGGACCGTGTCCTGCACGCCCGGCAACTGCACCACGACGCGGTCGGCGCCCTGCTGCTGGATGACGGGTTCGGCCACACCGATCTCGTTTACGCGGTTGCGCAAAGTGGTGATATTCTGCTTCAGCGCAGTCTGCTGCAGTTCCAGTAACTGCCGTTCCTGTACCGTCGCGCTCAGTGCGAAATACTCACCGCCCTGCACCGTTTCGACATCCAGTCCTTGCAGG
>JAPHSB010000357.1 GCA_026193295.1 Lysobacterales bacterium | reverse complement strand
ACGTCGCGAATCTTGTCCGGATGTACCTTGATGGTCATCAGCCGTGGGGCGTACTCGGACATTTCACGGCGCGATTCGCCAAGCACCTTGTTCATCTCGCCGAGGATGAAATTACGGCCGTCCTGCGCCTGGGCCAGCGCGATGCGCATGATTTCCTCGGTGATGCCTTCGATCTTGATGTCCATCTGCAGAGCCGTGATGCCATCCTGCGTACCGGCCACCTTGAAGTCCATGTCGCCGAGGTGATCCTCGTCGCCCAGGATATCGGACAGCACGGCGAAGCGGTCGCCCTCCTTGATCAGGCCCATCGCAATGCCGGCCACCGGCGCCTTGACCGGAACGCCTGCATCCATCAGGGACAACGAAGTACCGCACACAGAGGCCATCGAACTGGAGCCGTTCGACTCGGTGATCTCGGAAACGACCCGGATCACGTAGGGGAACTGCTCCATGGTCGGGAGCACGGCGCTCACGCCCCGGCGCGCCAGGCGGCCGTGGCCGATTTCACGCCGCTTGGGACCGCTCATGAAGCCGGTTTCCCCGACGCAGTACGGCGGGAAATTGTAATGCAGCATGAACGGATCTTTATACTCGCCGGTGACTGCGTCGATGATTTGCGCGTCACGGCCCGTGCCCAGCGTGGTCACCACGATGGCCTGCGTTTCGCCGCGGGTGAACAGGGCCGAACCGTGTGTCCGCGGCATCAGGCCGCACTCGACCGTAATGGGGCGAACCGTGGCGAGATCGCGGCCGTCGATGCGCGGCTCCCCCGACAGGATGCGTTCGCGCACCATGGTCTTTTCCACCACTTTGAAGGCATCGGAAATATCGGATTCCGTGGGTGCGTTGGCATCGTCCGCCACGCACAGGCTTTCCACCACCGACTTCTTGACCTCGGCAACGGCATCGCGACGCTGCATTTTGTCGGCGATGGCGTAGGCCTCCTGGAGGCCCGCAGTGGCCAACTCGGCAACCCGGGCCGCCAGGCCCTCATCTTTAACGGCTGCCTGCCAGTCCCAGGCTTGCACGCCGGCTTCGGCGGCCAGTTCGCGCACGACCTGGACTACAGCCTTGGACGCCTGGTGGCCGAAGGTGACCGCGCCCAGCATGACGTCTTCGGACAGCAGATTGGCTTCTGACTCCACCATCAGCACGGCACTCTCGGTACCCGCAACCACCAGGTCCAGAGCCGATTCCTTCAGTTGGCTGGCGGTCGGGTTGAGCACGTACTGGTCACCAATGTAACCGACCCGGGCTGCGCCGATGGGGCCGTTGAACGGCATACCCGACAGGGCCAGGGCAGCGGAGGTGCCGATCAGGGCCGGGATATCGCCATCGACTTCGGTGTCTGAAGACATCAGGGTGGCGACGATCTGGACCTCGTTCATGAAGCCCTTCGGAAAGAGCGGCCTGATGGGCCGGTCGATCAGGCGGCAGGTGAGGGTTTCCTTCTCGGTCGGACGGCCTTCGCGCTTGAAGAAGCCGCCCGGAATGCGGCCGGCGGCATAGAATCTTTCCTGGTAGTTGACCGTCAACGGAAAAAACGCCTGGCTGGCGTTGGCTTCGCGGCGACCTACCGCGGTCACCAGCACCACCGTACCACCCATGGTAACCACCACGGAGCCGTTGGCCTGGCGGGCGACACGCCCGGTCTCGATCGTGACCTGCTGGTCACCGTATTGAAATGTCTTGATCAGTTTCTGCACAAGTTACCCCGTCATCAGTATTGGTTCATAGCCTCAAAAGCGAACGCTCCGGCAGACGGTACGTCTACCAGAGCGAAGGACATGCTCCGATGCGAATCTTGCCGAAGGCCGGATCCATGCATGTCGCGCGTTGCTTTCTTCCGCCCCTGGCGAAAAAAAGCCCGCCCGCCAACCCGGATCTAGCGGCGCAGGCCGAGACGATTGATCAGGTCGCGATACCGCTCGATGTCCTTCTTGCGAAGGTAGTCGAGCAGGCTGCGGCGCTGATTCACCAGCCGCAGCAAACCGCGCCGCGAGTGATGATCGCCCTTATGAGCCTTGAAATGGTCGGTGAGGTATTGAATACGGCCCGTCAACAACGCCACCTGGACCTCTGGGGACCCGGTATCGCTTTCCGAGCGAGCGTACTCGCTGACAATTTTTGCCTTCGCTTCTGCATCAAAAGACATGGTTCCTTCTCCATATCTAGAGCCGCGAAGCCTTTGAAAAAACCCGCCGGGCGTACAGCCCGGTAAATCCAGGTCTTTGCAAAAACTTCGAAGCCCCGGTTAATCAGCCGTGCATTTTAAACTGCGGCGTGGTGCTAAACAAGTTATTTATGCGGTTTCTGGGCTCTCGAGGTGCATCACCCGCCTGGCCTTCAGGATTCCGTGCGCGGTCATTTCGCCCAGCCCAAGCAGTATATCCCCCGGGCCGTATACCCGCACCATGCCGGCAAGGTCAGCATCGCCTTCGACCGGGTTCCCGTGGCCGAACCGCACGGCGTGTTCAGCGTCGAGACGCACGATGGGCCAGTCCCGGAGGCCGGCGTCCGGCGGCAGAAGACATTGCTCGATCCGGCCCCGCTCGGCCCTATCGGCCAGCTCCTCGAGCATAAACATATCTTCCGCCTGAAATGGCTCCACCTCGAGACGCCGCAGCGCCTGCAGGTGGGCGCAACTGCCCATCGCCTGCGCGATATCCTCAGCCAGCGTGCGCACGTAGGTGCCCTTGGAGCAGCGCACGCGGAACTCGAGGACCGGCGCTTCCCAGGTCAGCAGTTCCAGCGCATGGATCGTCACTTGACGGGCTTCCCGCGGGACCTCCTGGCCGGCCCGGGCCAGCCGGTACAGCGGCTTACCCTGGTGTTTCAGCGCAGAGTACATGGGCGGAATCTGCGCAACCTGCCCCTGGAAGCCGGCCAGTACCCTTGTGACCTGGTCGCGATCCAGAGCGGGCACGGCAGCGGTGATGGAAACCTCCCCCTCGGTATCGCCGGTGGTGGTGGCCTGCCCCAGCAAGGCGCGGGCCACGTAGGTCTTCGCTGACTCCAGCATGAATCCCGCGGTTTTGCTGGCCTCACCGAGACAGATCGGCAACATGCCCGTGGCGAAAGGGTCGAGGGTGCCGGTATGGCCCGCCTTGCGCGCCTGGAACAGCCAGCGCACCTTCTGCACCGCCTGGCTGGACGTGTAACCTGCCGGCTTGTCCAGCAGCACGATGCCGTGCACGTCGCGGCCCTTGCTGCGCCGGCTCATTCGTCGCCGGCGGGGTCGGTGTCTCCGGAATCGTGCCGGTCCGCGGCGATAGCGGCCTCGATCAGGTCGTCCATGCGCTGGCCGGTTTCGACCGAAGCATCGTGCTCGAAATGAAGCTCCGGCACGGAACGGATGCGCATTTCCTGGCCCAGGCGCCGGCGCAGATAACCCGCGGCCTTGTTCAGCGCCTTCAGGCTGCTGGCGGCTTTTTCGGGTTCGAAGACAGTCACGAAGACGCGGGCATGGGCCAGGTCACGCGTGACCTCGACATCCGACAGGCCGACAAAACCCACCTCGGGGTCCTTTACCTCCAACTGGATCAGCCGGGCCAACTCCCTGCGCAGGGATCCGGCGACGCGTTCGGAGCGCTTGAAATCCCTGGGCATATCGCAGACCTGATCCCGGCTCAGAGCGTCCGGGCGACTTCGATACGCTCGAAGCACTCGATCTGGTCACCCGGCTTGACGTCGTTGTACATCTTCACGCCGATACCGCACTCGGTGCCGGACTGCACTTCCTTGACGTCGTCCTTGAAGCGGCGCAGGGACTCCAGTTCGCCTTCGAAGATCACGACGTTGTCCCGCAGCACGCGGATCGGGTTGTGCCGCTTGACCACGCCTTCGACCACGAGGCAGCCGGCGATGGCGCCCAGGCGGGACGAACGGAACACGTCCTTCACTTCGGCCAGGCCGACGATCTGCTCCCTGACCTCGGTGCCGAGCAGCCCCGTAATCGCCGCCTTCACCTCGTCGATGGCGTCGTAAATCACGCTGTAGTAGTGGAGGTCCAGTTCGTGCTCCTGGATCACTTTGCGTGCCGTCGCGTCGGCGCGAACATTGAAGCCGATGATGATAGCGTCGGACGCCTGAGCCAGCGAAGCGTCGTTCTCGGTGATCGCCCCCACGCCGGACGCCACAACGTTCACTTTCACATCGTCGCTGCTGAGCCGGGTCAAGGCATCGCGCAGTGCTTCGACACTGCCCTGCACGTCGGCCCGGATGAGCAGATTGACGGAGGTCTGTTCTTCCTTGCCCATGCTTTCGAACAGGTTCTGCAGGTTGGCGGCCTGCTGCCGGGCGAGGCGCGTTTCGCGTTGCCGATCCTGGCGCATGGCGCTCGCCTCGCGAGCTTTGCGCTCGTTGGCGACGGACACCATCTCGTCGCCCGCCTGCGGCACGCCGGACAGGCCCTGGACGACCGTCGGCATGGACGGCCCGGCCGACTCGATGGCCTCGCCGCCTTCGTCGAACATGGCGCGGACCCGGCCGTATTCCTGGCCTGCCAGGATCATGTCGCCCCGGCGCAGCGTGCCTTCCTGGATCAGCAGCGTGGCGATCGGGCCACGGCCCTTGTCGAGGCTGGATTCGACCACGACGCCACGGGCCCGGATGTCGGGATTGGCCTTCAGCTCCATGACCTCGGCCTGCAGCAGGATGCTGTCCAGCAGCGTGTCCATGCCTTCCCCGGTCTTGGCCGAGACGTAGACGAAAATGTCCTCACCGCCCCATTCCTCGGAGATGACTTCTTCCTTCGACAGGTCGGTACGCACCCGGTCCAGGTCGGCATCCGGCTTGTCGATCTTGTTGACCGCGACGATGATCGGCGTCCCCGCGGCCCGCGCGTGCTGGATGGCTTCGCGGGTCTGCGGCATAACGCCATCGTCCGCCGCCACCACCAGCACCACGATATCCGTCGCCTGGGCGCCGCGGGCACGCATTGCCGTGAATGCAGCGTGGCCCGGCGTATCGAGGAAAGTCACGATGCCCTTGCCGGTCTTTACGTGGTAGGCACCGATATGCTGCGTGATGCCGCCGGCCTCCCCTTCGACCACGTGGGCGTGGCGGATGTAGTCCAGCAAAGAGGTCTTGCCGTGATCGACATGCCCCATGACCGTCACCACCGGCGGCCGTGGCTTCTCCTCACCGACATCCAGATCTTCCTCGGCAATCAACTCCTGTTCGATGTCCTTTTGCTCGGCAGGTTTGGCGCTGTGGCCCATTTCTTCGACCACCAGAATGGCCGTGTCCTGATCCAGGCTCTGGTTGATGGTTACCATGATGCCCATCTTCATCAGCACCTTGATGACCTCGCCGGCTTTCACCGCCATCTGCTTGGCCAGGTCGGCCACGGTGATTGCCTCGGGAACTTCCACCTCGCGGGTTACCGGCGCCGTGGGCCGCGAAAAACCGTGTTCCGAGGGCCGGCCGCCAGCCGACGGCCGCATGCGCGGCCCGGATTTGCGACGGCGCGCTGCCGTGCCCTCGGCCACGTGCAATTCCTTGCGGCCATAGCGGGTCTTGTTTTTGCCCTTTTCTTTCTCGCGACGGTGCTGCTCCTCGGCCAGCTTGCGTGAACGCTCCTCTTCCTT
>JAPHSB010000097.1 GCA_026193295.1 Lysobacterales bacterium | reverse complement strand
TACCGGCCCGCCATAGGACCGAATTTATTCGGGAAACGTCGCTTGTTGATCCCGAATGAATTCGGTCCTACGTTTCGCGCGAAAAAAAGAAGGCCAGACGGGTGTCTGGCCTAATCTTGAGACTTGGAGAGTCTTCACACAATCGTGTTCCGTCGACAAAGCGCTGTTCTGTTCTGTCGATGGCTGTAGTCTACGGTGGCACCCTTCCTGGGTAATTGACATGGGTCATGTATGAAATTGTTGTGAAATATGGAATTATTTGCGCTTTGGCGGCGCGCAAAGCGCCAAGCGTTTGACACCGGTCAAGTTTATGCCACGCACCATCGTTTAGGCTTGCCTTGCAAACAAAATCTATAAACAGAAGAGTCTCGTGATGGAACAACTCGTCAAGTTCAATACCGAACTGATCAAGCGCTATGACGTGGCCGGTCCGCGTTATACGTCGTACCCGACCGCCGTGCAATTCATGGAAGGGTTCGATGCGGAAGCCTATGTGCGCTACACCACCGGCAGCAACAACGAGCTGATTCCAAAGCCGCTGTCCCTCTATGTGCACCTGCCGTTCTGCCACTCGCTCTGCTACTACTGCGGCTGCATGAAGAAGGTCACGCGCCACGAGCACCAGGGCGCACAGTACCTGGAACTGCTGCTGCGCGAGGTGGAAATGCAGGGACAGCTGTTCGATCATGATCGCGAGGTCGTTCAACTCCATTTCGGCGGTGGCACACCGACCTATCACGACGACCAGCAATTGCAAACTCTGGTAGCGCAGTTGGGCCGGCATTTCTCACTCAGTGAGGACGACAGCCGTGAATTCTCGATCGAAGTCGATCCGCGCACCATCAGCCAGGACCGACTGGCACACCTCGCCGAGATGGGTTTCAACCGGATTTCGCTGGGCGTGCAGGACATCGACCCCGCGGTGCAAAAGGCGGTCAACCGGATCCAGGATCCGGAAGCAACCCTTGAGATGGTGGAACAATCACGGCAGCTGGGATTCAACTCGGTGTCGATCGACTTGATTTACGGGCTGCCCCTGCAAACCGTGGACAGTTTCAGCCGTACCATCGACACCGTGGTGGCGGCACGGCCGGACCGGCTGGCCGTCTATAACTATGCTCACCTGCCGCACATCTTCCGGGCGCAACGGATGATCGATGCAAAGGATATTCCGTCACCGGAAACCAAGCTGAAGCTGATGGAGCTGACTATCGACAAGTTGACGGATCTCGGCTATGTCTACATCGGCATGGATCACTTCGCGCTGCCCGAGGACGAACTGACCATTGCTCAGCGCGAAGGCGGATTGCAGCGGAATTTCCAGGGATATTCCACGCGCCGCGAGTGCGACCTCGTGGGCCTGGGCGTCAGCGCAATCGGCAAGGTCGGCGATTGTTATGCGCAGAATCTCAAGGACATTCCAAGCTGGCAATCGGTGGTGGCCGACGGCAAGCTGCCCATCTGGAGGGGCATCAGCCTGACCACCGAAGATCGGTTGCGACGCAGCGTGATCGAGTCGATCATGTGCCACGGCGAGGTCGAATTCGAACGATTCGAAGCCAACTTCGCCATTGATTTTCACGACCATTTCGCCTTCGAGCTCAGCCAGCTAAAGCAGCTCGAAGCAGATGGCCTGATCGAGATGGGCAACGATGCGTTCACGGCGACAGCGGAAGGACGGCTGTTGCTGCGCGCCATCGCCATGGTCTTCGACGAGTACCTGCAGGCGTCGCAAAGCGAGCCCAAATTCTCAAGGGTTATCTGATAGTTACAACGCACAACGCGAAGCCGGTAATGGCCGGAATAGCGTGCTGCGCAAGGCCTGCCACTGACCTGCATACGTAGTTATACGCATGCGGTGATCGCCTTCGATCCATATAATGCGCTCAAAAGAATTTAATATGGAGAGTGCGTCATGGAAAGTTCCCTAAGGGTTGCCAATATTCGCGATTATCGCCGTGAACCATCTCGCTCCCAGGTAGCCTGTAGCCGCTGCGCACTGGGCGAGCTTTGCCTGCCACGCGGGCTGACGCCCGACGAAACCGAGCGCTTCGAGCAAATTGTCCACCGTTCCCGACCGATCCAGCCCGGCGAGCACCTGTTTCGGGCCGGTGACGAGTTCCGCTCGGTGGCTTCCGTCCGCACCGGCTGTTTCAAGAGCTACGTGATTGACCACGAGGGGCAGGAACAGGTACTGGGCTTTCACCTGCCCGGAGAAATCATCGGTCTCGATGCCATTCACTCGTGCAAGCATGTTGCCAACGTCATCGCGCTCGACACCAGCGCGGTGTGCGGCCTGACCTTCGACACCGTCTCCAGCATGGCCCGGCATATGCCGGAACTGCAGTCGGAGCTGTTTCGCGTCATGAGCCAGCGCATCAGCGAGCTGGAGACCATCGCCGGCGATCTCAGCGCCGATGAGCGCATCGCCATGTTCCTGCTGTCGCTGTCGGATCGATTCTCGCGTCGTGGCTACTCGGACAAGGAATTCATCCTGGCCATGTCGCGTCGTGACATCGCCAGCTACCTGCGGCTTGCGACCGAGACCGTCAGCCGCGTGCTGGCGCGGTTCCAGAAGGCGGGCGTCGTCAAGGTGGACCGCAAGCAGGTCCGCATAAAGGATATGGATGAACTGCGGGCCGTTGCCCGAAAGAACTAGGAAACCGGGGCAGGAGGGCTCTCCCGCCTTCCTGCCTCAGTGATTCACACCACCCGGGCCGTGAACGTGCCCGTGTGAAATCTCCTCGGCCGTCGCATCCCGAACACCCGTTACCTCGACGTCAAAGGTCAGCGTCTGGCCGGCCAGGGGGTGGTTGGTGTCGACATCGACATTGAAGCGACCGACCTTGACCACCGTGGCCTGCACCGGTCCGCGCCGTGTCTGAATCGACACCATGCGGCCGGGTTTCAGATGCTTCGCGTCGCGAAAGTGCTTGGCCGGGATGCGCTGGACCTGGTCCGTCCTGCGCTCGCCGTAGGCTTCTTCCGGAGGGATCGTCACCTGGAACTGGTCACCTGCCGCTTTGCCGGCCAATGCTTTTTCGAGTCCGGGAATGATATTGCGCGAGCCGTGCAGGTAGGTCATCGGCTGCCGCTCCCGGGAAGATTCGATCTGCTCCCCCTGTTCGTTGCTGAGGGTGTAGTGGAATGAACCGACTTTCTTGTCTGCGATGAGCATGCGGGTACCCGTGTGTCAGGAGTCG
>JAPHSB010000070.1 GCA_026193295.1 Lysobacterales bacterium | reverse complement strand
GGACTGTTCGACGGCCAAATTTTCGGACCAGTCACCGACGGCTCTATCTACGCCAATGACAGCTGGAATTCGTTCGACCCGCGCCTGGCCGTTGACTTCGCAGCCACTGAGAACACGACCGTGTTCGCCAGCGTTGCCGGCGGCTACAAGTCCGGTGGCTTTAATCGGCAGACCAATGACTTTCTTCCCGATGAGCAGCGTATCCAGTCATTCGATGAAGAGAAGGTGATTGCCTATGAAGCGGGCACCAAGTCCGTTTTGCTCGACGGTCGTGCCAGGCTGAACTTCTCGGCGTTCTACAATGACTACCAGGACTACCAGCTCGAGACGCTGGTCGATCTGCTGCCGCTGGTGCAGAACATCGGTGATATCAAGAGCCAGGGTATTGAAATCGAAGGCCGCTTGATGGTAACCGACAGCCTTGAGCTCGCCGGCACCTATGCCTACCTCGACTCGGAAGTCAAGACCAGCGTCGAGCCCGAACTGGTGGGCAAGGCAACACCACAATCTCCGGAGCATTCGGCCTCCGCGCAAGCTCACTATTACATCGATAGCGGGCTGGGTGAGTGGAAAATGAGCGGCATCTGGACTTACACGGACAATTTCTGGTTCGACATCTTCAACAGCCTGGAGCAGCCATCCGTGAGCAAGCTGGATCTGCGGCTTGGCCTGACTTCCAACTCGGGCCGCTGGATGCTGGCCGGCTTTGTCGACAATGCGACCGACGAGGAGTACTTTGTCGAGCGCTTCGTGTTCCTGGACGTCGCCAACCGCCGTGCACCCGGGCGCCTGTACCGGGTCGAGTTCACGCTGAACTTCTGATGCGCATGCGGCGCTTGGTCTAGAATCGAATCAGGAGAGAACCCGCGATGAGCAGCACAGCCAAGCGCGTCAAAGCCGGCCGGGACAGCGCCAGCCGCTACCCGGTGCGGCAGGTGGTCGACCCGTCGGGCCAGGTCACCGGGGAGTTGCCCGAGCTCGATGACACAGCGCTGACCCGGTTGTTTGCGCACATGGTCCGCACCAGGACCTTCGACGAAGCCTCGCTGAAGCTGCAGCGCATTGGCCGGATTCCCGCCTACTATCCCTGCGCCGGCATGGAAACGCACGTCGCCGTGCCGGCAGCCCTGGAGGATCGTGACTGGATTTTCTGCGCCTACCGCGAGCAGGGCGTGCGCTTGGCCCGCGGCGTGCCGGAAGTCAACGAACTGGCGCTGTGGCGCGGCATGCCCTACGCGATCTGGAATCCGAACGAGTTCCGCATCACTCCCTTGAATGCCACCATCGGCACCCACATCCCGCAGGCCACGGGTTACAGCTACGCCACGCGCATGCTGGGCCGGGACGAGGTCACGGTGGCCATCTTCGGTGACGGCGCCACTTCCGAAGGTGATTTCCACGCCGGGCTCAATTCGGCGGGCGTTTGGAAGACACCGACCGTGTTTTTCTGCCAGAACAATGGGTACGCCCAGTCCACGCCGCTGAACGAGCAGACCGCGGCGGCCACCCTGGCCCAGAAAGCCGAAGCCTACGGGTTCGAGGGCGTCCGCGTCGACGGCATGGATGTGCTGGCTGTCTACGCCACCGTGAAGGAAGCCGTGGACAAGGCTCGGGCCGGCGGTGGGCCGACCCTGATCGAGTCACTTTGTTATCGCTATACCGCGCATTCGACCTATGACGGCACGCCGGTTTACCGGACCCGGGACGAAGAGGGAGAATGGCTGGAGCGCGACCCGCTGATTCGGATGCGGGCCTTCCTGGCATCCCGCGGGCTCGATGCTGAGGGCGTGGAGGCCGCAGAAAAGGCACGCACCAAAAAAGCCATGGCGGCAGCCATCGACCAGCTCGAAGCGACACCGCTACCGCCCCGGGACAAAGTTTGGCGCTCTACCCAGCGCAGCCTGTCGCCGCGGCTGGTCGAACAATTGCAGCAGGAGCAGATTTGGGCCGGCGAGGATGTTGTGGAACTGCCGGAGGATGCCTGCCTGCAGATCGGCAGCGAGCCCGAGCCGGCCGGGGAAACCGCGGCCATGACCCTGGTCGAGGCGTTGAACTCCGCGCTCGACCACGGCCTGCAATCCCGCGACAACAGCCTGGTGCTCGGCGAGGACGTCGGCCGCGAGGGCGGCGTGTTCCGGGTAACCGCCGGGCTGTACGAGAAATATGGCAGGGAGCGCTTGCTGGACACGCCATTGTGTGAAATCGGCATCGCCGGCGCCGCGGTCGGCATGGCCATCGCCGGTGCGCGGCCCATCGTTGAAATCGAGTTTGGCGGCTTTTCCTACACTTCGTTCGACCAGATCATCTTCCACATCGCGCGCTACCCCTGGCGCACCTTCGGCGCGTTCAGGATGCCGATCGTTATCCGCATGCCGGGCGGCGGCGGGCACGAGGGCTACGAGGGCCACTCGGACGCGCCAGAAGCTTTCTACGCACACGCGCCGGGCGGCCTGAACGTGCTCTATCCCTCCAACCCGCGCGACGCCAAGGGCCTGATGGCTGCGGCGCTGGCCAGTGACGATCCCTGTGTATTCATCGAGCCGGTCGCCCAGTACTTCGAACGCCAGGAAGGTGTACCGGTTGAGCACTACGAGATTCCGATCGGCAAGGCGCGGATCGCGCGGGCGGGCGGCGACGCCACCGTGGTCGCCTACGGCAATGCGGTCGGCATCGCGGAAAAGGCGGCGCAAACACTGCTGGACGAGGGCGTCTCCATCGAAATCATCGACCTGCGGACACTGAAACCCTGGGACGAGCAGGCGGTCATCGACAGCGTCGCGAAAACCGGACGCCTGGTGATTGCCCATGAGGCGCCGCTGAGCGGGGGGCTTGGCGCCGAGATCATCGCGACGGTTATGGAAAAAGCCGGTGACCGGCTGTTTTCGCCACCGGTGCGCGTTGCCCATGCCGACATGGTCTGGGCGCCGGCCAAGATGGAACCTTATTCGATGATCGATCCTTC
>JAPHSB010000227.1 GCA_026193295.1 Lysobacterales bacterium | reverse complement strand
TCTGGCCAGATGGTAACGATGGCAAAAGGCGGCTTGTCCATTCTTTTGTTCGATCTCCGGAAATTGCTGAATCACCGGATTACGGTGATCTGCGTTACCGCATTACTGGCCTTTTATGTTTTGTGGCAGGCGGGTTCTCTGGTATGGAAGTTGTGGCTCCTCGACAACGAATCGCCGCAAGCGGAAGCCCTCATTGCATTATCGCCTGAAGACACGGAACCGGAATCACTACAGGATTTACTGCGCTACCCACTGATCCAATCTGAATCACAACCGGCAACAGAGGGCGCCGCTTCCATTGACACGCCCAAAACATCATTGAACCTGAAATTGGTAGGCTTGATGTATTCCACGGATAAAGATCAGGCCCGCGCAATTATTGAGAATCAAACGGATGGTGCACGCAGCTATTCCACCCATGAACGAGTTGCCGAAAAAGTTGAGGTCTACAGCATTGAGCCAGACCGGGTAATTTTATTGCATGCCGGACGGCAGGAAGCCCTGCTGCTGGATCCCGAAGATGATGCTTCCAGCGATCAATCAGGCACCGATAATCAGCCGACTGACGATCCCAATAGAAACCAGGCATCCACCGAATCACCATCGGCATCAGGTCAGAATGCAGCAAGCACCCCCAAAAAAACAGCCGACGTAATGCGTGATTTTTCGGCGACACCGGTCATGGAAGAGGGGCAGCTGGTGGGTTTTCGTTTAGAAGCTCTGCGAAACCCGGAACTCTTGAACGAGTGGGGTATCGATCCCGATGATGTAATAACGGCTGTGAATGGCATGCCACTGAATTCTCAGGGCAGAATAATGGTCTTGTACGACAAGCTGAAGAAACAGAAAGAGTTTGAGCTGACGCTGATCAATGGCGGTAATAGCCGAACCATTACCGTAGACCTTTATGAATGAGCTCCGGCAACTGGAACAATAGTATGGGCAATCTTCTCCGTTTGATCAGTGTTGTTATAGCCTTTTCAGTCTTGTGTTTTCCAAAGGCTCTATCGGCAGACGATCAAATTACGCTTAATTTCAAGGATGCCGATATCACGGCAGTCATCAATACCGTTGCCGATTTGACGGGGAAAACTTTCATCATAGATCCCAGGGTAAAAGGCCAGGTCAATATTGTTTCCAGCCGACCGCTGAACAAAGATGAAGTACTGGACGTTTTTCTGTCCATGCTGGAAGTGCATGGCTTTACCACCGTGACCGTGGGCAAAGCCATCAAGATCGTTCCCAATACCCAGATGAGGAATACCCCGCAACCGGTCGTCGACAGAGTGACCAGCAACCGCGACGAGGTCGTCACCCACGTCCAGTCTCTGCACTATGTCAGTGCCGAGGAACTGGTGCCGATTTTGCGTCCGATGATGGACAATAATGGCCACCTGGCAGCCTCCCCGGCGAGCAATAGCCTGATCCTTTCGGATAATGCGAGCAACATTCGAAGAATGCTGGCTATTATCGAACGTGTCGATAAGAACGCCGAGCAGGAAATTGAAGTGATTCCGCTGCAATACGCCCTTGGCTCGGAAATCGTTCGTCTGCTGGACAAACTGTGGCCACAGAATGCGGATAATACCGCGAACAGAATTTCGGTCGGAGTCGACGAGCGCAGCAACAGTATCCTGATCAGCGGTAACTCCGCAAAGCGCCTGGAAATCCGGGCCTTGATCTCCCATCTCGACACCCCCCTGGATTCTGGCGGTACGACCCAGGTGATTTACCTGCGCTATGCGAACGCCGAGAATATCGCTCGCATTCTCTCTGGCCTGAATAGCGGAACGAACGCTGCCGCAGGTGCGGAAGCAGCTGGCGATGGCGGCCAGATTCAGGCAGACCTGGAATCGAACGCGCTGGTGATTACGGCTCCGGCAGCCCGCTTCAAGTCGTTAAGGGCCGTCATTCAGAAGCTGGATGCACCCCGTGCACAGGTGCATATCGAAGCGATTATTGCAGAGGTTTCTTTTGAGAAGGCACAGGAATTGGGCGTGGAATGGTTCGTCAATGGCGCTGCCAGTGGTAATCAGACCTATCCGGTTGGCGGCACCAACTTCCCCGATAATGGAGGCACCCTTGGCAACATTGTTGGATCCATTGTTGCAGGCACCCTTCCTGCCATCGGAAGCGGGCTGAGCCTGGGTGTTGGCGGAACCACCGACGGTGGTGTCCAGTTTGCTGCCTTGTTGCGCGCCCTGGCTACAGACTCTTCGACCAACATATTGTCCACACCATCCCTGACAACGCTTGACAACCAGGAAGCCGAAATTGTCGTTGGTCAGAATGTGCCTTTTAAAACAGGCTCTTACACTACGGAGGGCAGCATAGGCCAGTTGAACCCCTTTACAACAATTCAGCGCGAAGACGTGGGCATTACCCTCAAGGTCAAGCCGCAGATCAATGAAGGCGATGCCATCACCATGACCATTGAGCAGGACATCTCGGCGGTCAGTGCGACCTCGGCCAGCGAGACCGATCTGACGACGAATAAACGCTCCATTAAAACCACAGTTCTGGTGGCCAACGACGACATGCTCGTACTGGGCGGACTGATCGATGAAGATGTGCAGATCAGCCAGTCCAAAGTCCCGGTGTTGGGCAGCATTCCCATTCTGGGCCGTTTGTTCCGCTTCGACAAAACCAAGAAGCTCAAGCGAACCCTGATGGTATTCATCCATCCGACCATTATCAATGATCCTTCTCAGGGCCATCTGATAAGCCAGTCCAAATATACGTACTTACGCGAACAGCAGGAGCAGTTGCCCGATCTGGAAAACCTTGACGTAGAACCTGAGCTGGACGAATTTCCAGACGCGCCGGTCGTTTCTGATAAAGAACCAGACGGCCCTGAGTCTGCAAGCGGTCCGACGGGTGACGGGAACCCGTAAGGTGAGCCCGGCAACACTGGTTCCCTACGCTTTTTCGCGCCGTTACGGTGTTGCGGTTGTCAAAACCGACCCGCTGACCGTGGCCTGCCACCCGCATACCAGGTCCCTGGGCTTGCTCGAAATCCAGCGTCAATACGGCAGCCAGTTTCAGCTGGAAGAACTGGCCACGGAGGATTTCGACGAATTGTTGAGCTCCCTCTATGA
>JAPHSB010000028.1 GCA_026193295.1 Lysobacterales bacterium | reverse complement strand
GGCCGTGCCGGTTTACGGACACTTCACGATGGAGCACAACGTCGGCCACCATGCCGAAGTGGCCACGCCGGAGGACAGCGCCAGCGCACGATACGGCGAAAGCATTTACCGCTTCGCCCTGCGCGAAATCCCGGGCGGGCTGCGCCGCGGCTGGCGGCTGGAAAGCGAGCGCTTGCAACGGTCGGGCTATCGGACCTGGAGTTGGCGCAATGAAATCCTGCAATCTTACGCCTTGTCCCTGCTGCTTTACGGCGGGATGATCTTTGCCTTCGGCCCCGTCATTCTGCCCTTCCTGCTGCTGCAGACTGGCTGGGCCTGGTGGCAGCTGACCAGCGCCAACTACATCGAACACTACGGCCTGCTGCGCGAAAAGGGGTCGGACGGCCGCTACGAGCGCTGCCAGCCACACCACTCCTGGAACGCCAATCACGTGGCCTCCAACCTGGTGACCTTCCACCTCGAGCGGCACTCGGACCACCATGCCTGGGCCGCCCGGCACTACCAGTCGCTGCGCCATTTCGACGACGTGCCGCAACTGCCCAGCGGCTATTTCGGCATGTTCCTGTTGTCCTACCTGCCGCCGCTGTGGCGCCGGGTCATGGATCCAAAGGTCCTGGCGCTGGTGGATGGCGACCTGTCGCGCGTCAACCGCGGGTAATCCGTAGGACCGGATTCATGCGGGATTGCTGTCTCGCGATGGGAGGTGGAGGGTACCTCGTTTCAAGACACGCTCAAGCCATCCCTGGTCGCTCGATAATTTGCTCCCGGCAAATTACGGTCTTGAAACGAGGTACCCTCCACCGCCTTGCCAGAGACCGGACAGATCCCGCATGAATTCGGTCCTACGTCAATCGATTGGGTAGCGCTGCAATACAGGCCCCAGCGCCTCCTTCAGCGGCCCTAGGTGGGCCTCGTAGTTGCGCCACTGCTCCAGCGCCTGAGTGTAGATGGGCTGCCGCACCTGTTCGGCGCTGGGCGTGCGGATGGCCCGCTTGGTTTCGTAAAAACGCAAACACTCTTCCTCGAACCCCAGGCCGCAATAATCGAGCATCCGCCGAATCTGGTTCTCCGTGTCCGCGACCATCTCCTCGTATTCCACCCGAAGCACACGCCCCGGTAGCACGCGGTCCCAGTGGTCCATCAGGATGACGTAGTCGCGGTAGTAGCGGCCGATGTCCTCGAGGCCGTAGGTGAAGGTCTGGCCGCGCGCGAACAGTTGTTTGAAGCCGGAAAAACAGCAGGCCATCGGGTGGCGCCGGGCGTCAATGATCTTCGCGTTCGGCAGGATCAGGTGGATCAGGCCGATGTGCTGGAAGTTGTTCGGCATCTTGTCGATGAAGAACGGCGTGTCGCTGCGCTGGATACGGGTTGTTTCCAGGTAGCTCTCGCCCAGTTCACGAAACCGTTCGGGTGGCAGTTGCGCCAGAATCTCGGGGTACTTCCCGGCAGGGTTCTGGCGCGACTTTTCCGCCAGGCGACGCGATATCGCGATGATATCCGTCAATTCCGTGGTGCCTTCCACCTGGGAGTGACTGGCCAGGATCTGCTCGAGCAGGGTGGAGCCGGCGCGCGGCAGGCCGACTATGAAAATCGGGTCCGGGGCAGGACAGCCACGGCCTTCGCTGGATGCGATGAACTCCGGCGTGAATACCCGGATCTGGCGCGCGGTGTTAAAGACATTGACCTTCGGGTTGAACCGGTGATTCACGTTGCGGATAGCGTTACCGCGCCGGTAGAAATGGAAGGATTCATCGAATTGACCCCGATCCTCGAGGGCTTTGCCAAGGGCGAAGGCAATGTGCGCCTGGTCGTCCGGATCGCCGCCTTCAGTCGTGACCTGGGCGCGCATTTGTGCAATATCCTCATCGCTGAAGCGAAACGTTTTCAGGTTCGCCAGGCTCCAGTAGGCCTCACCGACATCAGGGCTCAACTCGATGCATTTTCGATACGCCTCGATCGCCTCCTCGAGCCGCCCCACCGTTTTGAGTGTGTGGCCATAGCTCATCTGCGCGCGGCCCTGGTTGGGGTAGTTCTTGAGTACCTGTTCGTAGATCTCCAGGGCCTCTTCGTGTTTACCCATGCGCACCAGGACAAGGCCCTTGAGAATCCGGAAATTGGGGTTGCCGGGCTCGACGGCCAGTAGTTTTTCGGCCTGGGCGTCTGCTTCTTCGAGCCGTTGCTGGCGAACCAGCACGTTGGCGTAGTTGTGGCGAGCCAGATGGAAGTCCGGGGCCAGCTCGAGGCACCGCTCCAGCAAATGCCGGGCATCGTCAAACTGGCCGAGTTTGATGCCGATGTCCGCCAGTACGCGGATGGCCGATACGTCGGCCGGGTACTTTTTGAGGAATTCGCGCGCGAGCCGTTCCGCCTTGCCCAGCTTGCCGGCGCGCAGCAACTCGATGGCCTCGATCAGTTCGGGATGCCGGATGGCGATGGCGAAGTGCTTCTCATAGGCGGCCCGGCTGCCGGGTTCGTCACCAGCCACGGCGAGCTGGTCGCCCAGGCTTCGCCAGGCGCCGGCATGACCGGGTTCCAGTTCGACGGCCTTGCGCAGGGCAGTGATGGCCTCGTCCCCGCGTCCGAGCGCGCTCAACGTCTGTCCGTATTCAAAATGAAAACTCGGCGACTCGCTGTGGCGCCAGGCCAGCGGCTCAAGAAGCGTAAGGCTTCGGGAAGAATCGCCCAGCAAGCGACACGCTGTAGCCAGAATCCGCTGCACTGCCTCCGAAGCCGGGTTGACCTTGAGAATTTCCTCCGCCTGCCGGGCGGCGAGCTGTGGATCCTGCCTCAACAAGCGCTGGGCATGGGCCGTTGCCGTAGCGAGGTCTCCAGTGTCAGTCTGTGAGCGCAATTCCAGCTTCCTTTCGTTCCATGCCAAGCGATCATTATCTCCGACTCATCGGGTACGAGAAAGACTCGCCGCGACGTGTTAGATGATTCAAGTATGGATAATTCAATATTGCACTGGACCCCAGGGCGAATTTTGTTGTAAGAGGCTACATTGGCGGCGAGTATTTTTCGATCCAATACCAACTTGAATGGATTGAACTGCCAGCGCAATAGAAAATGTCAGTCTGACCAGGGCACGACCGGGGAAGCATCATGATACAACTCAATCGCAATCCACTTTTCAATGCGGTTTCGCTGGCCCTTTCAGGATCGGTGATCGCGGCCACCATCGTTTTACCAGCCTATGCAGACGAGGGTGTTCTCGAAGAAGTCATCGTTACCGCAACCAAGCGTGCCGAAAGCCTGCAGGATATCCCGTTGTCGGTGCAGGTGCTGAGTGAGCGCATGCTCGACAATCTGGGGGTGAAGGGTTTCGAGGACTTCATCCAGTACATGCCCACGGTTTCCTATACCACCAACGGGCCTGGCTACGGCACCCTGTACATGCGCGGTATCGCCAGTGGCGGCGACGGTGTCCACTCGGGCTCGATGCCGAGCGTGGGCTTCTACCTGGACGAGCAACCCGTCACCACGATCAATCAGATCCTCGACATCCACATTTACGATATCGCCCGCATCGAGACGCTGTCCGGCCCGCAAGGCACCTTGTTTGGTCAGGGCAGCCAGTCCGGCACGGTCCGCATAATCACCAACAAGCCGATCACCGATTTCTACGAGGCCAGCTACGACGTTTACGCGAGTACGACCAAGAGCGGCGATCCCGGTTATGGCGTGGACGGCATGGTCAACCTGCCGCTGGGGGACCGCGCTGCGGTGCGCCTGGTCGCCTGGCACAAGAAAACGGGTGGCTACATCGACAACGTCTACAGCGAGATCGACTACGACAACGAAGGCATCGTCAAGAACAATGCCGACGTCGTGGAGTCGAACTTCAACGAGGCCGAGGTCTCAGGCCTCAGGGCACAGCTGAAGATCGACCTCAACGAGAACTGGACGCTGACACCCGGCCTGAATTATCAGACTTCCGACGCACAGGGCCAGTGGTGGCAAAATCCGAAGTCCGTCGGCGAACTGCAGGTCGCCCGATTCTTCCCGGACTGGGCGGACGAGGACTGGTACCAGGCCTCGCTAACGCTCGAAGGCGACATCGGCGATATGAACCTGGTCTATGCGGGCGCCTACCTGGACCGTGACCTGGACACTTCCTACGATTACACGTCCTATTCGGAATATCGCTCGGATTACTACGCCTACTACGAGTACGCCTGCTACGTTTACGATCCGAACGGCGACTGCGCGGATCCGTCCCAGTTCGTCACCGGCGACGAGAACTTCAACCGCATGAGCCATGAGCTTCGGCTGCAGTCGGGCTCCGACCAGCGCCTCCGCTGGATCACCGGGCTTTTCTACCAGAAGCAGGAGCACCGTTTCGATCTGCAGTGGATCATCCCGACGCTGGACCCTAGCTTGTCCGTGGTGCCGGGCACGACCGCCGTCTGGCAGACCGACCAGAAGCGCGTCGACCGCGATACGGCCCTGTTTGGCGAGATGTACTTCGACGTCACCGAAAATGTGACGCTGATCGGTGGTGTGCGCTGGTTCGAGTATGAAAACTCGCTGTATGGCTTTAACGGCTGGCAAGGCTACTGCATTGGCTACTACGAGAACGGCAAATTCGTCGAGGATCGTGACAACGGTACACTTCAGGCTCCCTGCTACGACACCGGCATACTCGACGACGTGCAAAAGGGTGACGATATAGCCTTTAAGGGCAGTGTCGAGTGGCGCGTGAGTGACGGCAAGATGGTCTATGCGACCTATTCCGAGGGCTTCCGCGCCGGCGGCGTCAATCGTGCGCGCGTACCGGGTGTGCCCAAGTATGATCCGGACTGGGTGTATAACCACGAAATCGGTTGGAAGACCACCTGGGCCGACGGCAGCCTGCGCTTCAACGGCGCTGCCTATCTGATCGACTGGGACGACTTCCAGTACGCCTTCCTCGATTATACGGTCTCGCCGCTGACCATTATCCAGAACGCGGGCAAGGCCCGAACCAAGGGTGTTGAGTGGGACCTCAACTGGGCGATGACGGACGATTTCACGCTGACCTTTGCCGGTTCCTATAACGACGCCAAGCTGGACCAGGACTTCGTGCGCGTCGATTCTGAAAATGTAGGCGTGGTGGCTGCCCCCAAGGGTACGGAGATGCCGTACGTGCCGAAACTGCAGCTGACCGCGATCGGCCGCTACACTGTCAACGTAGGTGAATTGCCCATGTTCGGTCAGTTTGCCGTGTCCTATTCGGATGAGAGCTGGAATAACCTGGAATCCGACAACCGCTTCCTGATCCCATCGGCGACTGTGCTAAACCTGACGGCCGGTATCGAGAAGGAGAAATGGTCGTTGACGCTATACGCGAACAACGTCACGGACGAGCGTTTGATTACCGACATCATCAATTACGATTATTATTCATGGACCGGGGTCGTTTTCAGTGGTTTCGATTACGCGGAAGTGGTCGGCCGCCCGCGTTCCTTCGGCATCCGCTGGTCCCAGCGCTTTTGAGCGCCTGCGCTCTTTATGCTGCGGAAAGTGCCCCGCTTGCGGGGCACTTTCCTTTTCCGGGACTGGCGTCGCCCGCATACTGGGTCAAATCCGGCACCTGATCGGGAGAGTCTCAATGCGCGATGCCACGCGTCAACATTCCCTCCGCCAGTTGTTGACGCTGAAAAAAGGGGTCAGAGTAACCACTCTGACCCTTTACTCTGACCCCATCATTGTCATCGGAACAAATCGGGATTTTCCTGCGGGCTGTGCCGCGTCGCCAACGATACGATCACCAACACCGGCAGGGCCACCACCCAGCCGGCCCAGGAAGCTGCGAAGCCCCAGGGCTCGCCCGCCACGGTCCAGGCGACGGCGCTGCCGCCGCCCAGCACCATGCTCCAAAACGCGCCGCTTGCAGTAGTGCGCCGCCAGAACAGTAGACCCAGCATCGGGAAAAACAGACCGGCCGCGCCGAAGGTATAGGCGTAAAGCACCAGGTCCAGCACGCTGGGCGCCAGGTAGGCCAGGGCGATCGCCAACACCCCCAGCACGCCCGTCAGCACCCGCGCCACCCGCAACAGTTCGGCGCTGCGCGCCTGCGGCCGGTATAGTTTCCGGTACACGTCGTTGGTCAGGATGGTGACCGGCCCGATGAGGCACGAATCCGCGCTGGACATCACCGCCGCGATGTAAGCCGCGATCACGATCCCAGCGAGGCCGACCGGGAGCAGCGCCAGGATCATACTCGGGGTGGCCAGCTCGGCGTCCGCCAGGTCCGGCATCAGTACCCGCGCGAACAAACCAACCAGGGTACTGCCCACAGCAAATAAGGGCCATTCGATTGGCACGCCGGTGAACAGGAAGGCGCGGCGGGCGGTCCGTTCGTCGCGCGCCGCGATAATGCGTTGCAGCGCAGCGATGGATATGAACCAGATCGGGAAAATCGCGAAGAACCAGCCAAGTGCCTGCTTCCAGCTGACTGCGTTCCAGCGCACCAGGCTGGCGGTTTCCGGATTGGCCGACAGCTGCGCGACCAGGCCGCCCCAGCCGCCGACACGGACCAGGCCGATCGGCACCAGGATAAGGATGATGCCGACAAACAGCACAATCATCTGGAACACGTCGGTGTGGATCACCGCCTTGAGGCCGCCCATCGCGGTATAGGCCAGGATTACCGCGCCGGCCAGGAAGATGGCCAACTCGAGGTTCATGCCCAGCGTGACCTGCAGCAATTTGCCGCCGGCGATGATCTGCCCGCCGACGAAGGTGAACCAGGCCAGCGCGATGACGATTGCCGCCACGCTGCCGGTGCGCCGGTCGAAGCGCGCTTCGAACAGGTCGCCCGTGGTCAGTCCCTTGACCCGATCGGCCCAGCGCTTCACGCGCGGCACCATCAGGAACGATGCGAGCACGATGCTGAGGCCCGAAACGGCGATCAGCCACGAGCCTGAAATACCGAGCGTGAAACCGAGGCCGCCCATGGCAATGCTGAAGCCGCCGCCGATGTCGGTGGCGGCCGTTGTGGCGGTGGTCTGCAGCAGGTTCATGTCGCGATCGGCGGCCATGAACGATTCACTCTCGCTGCCGGCCTTTTGGCTCCGCATGGTGCGGTAGCCCACCCACAGTAGAACGGCGAAATAAAGGGTGATGGCGATGTAGTCGAGCAGGTGCATTCAGAAGGCGGCGCTATCTGGGGCATTTGGCGATTTGTTATTATTCTCTATCCTGCGCGAAGTCGTCGAGTTTCGTTCCGCCCCGGAGAGGGGTCCGGTCCCCTCTGAACCGGCTTTAATTTCAATCTGGCCCGAATACGGCATGGAGAAGCATTCCTTGAACACTTTGCACGATTGGCATCCCGGCGATCCTTCGCGACTGTTTTACCAGATGCGCCAACGGCGTCCCCTGCTGGATCGCGCGGAGGGCGTGTACCTGTGGGACCGCAGCGGCAAGCGATACCTGGACGGCTGCAGTGGCGCCATGGTCTCCAACATCGGCCACGGCAACCGTCGCGTGCTGGAGGCCATGAAACAGCAGATGGACCTTGCTGCCTTCGGTTACCGTCTGCATTTCGAAAACGAGCCGGCCGAGCGCCTGGCCACGCTGATCGCCGACCTGTGCCCGCCTGGACACGAAAAAGTCTTTTTCGTCTCCGGAGGCTCAGAGGCGGTCGAAAGCTGCACCAAGCTGGCGCGCCAGTACGCCCTGGCGCGTGGCGAAGGCAGCCGCTGGCAGGTGATTTCCCGCAATCCGTCCTACCACGGATCGACCATGGGAGCCCTGGCCGTGACCGGATACCGACCCCTCACCGATCCGTTCCTGCCGATGATGCGCCGCATGCCGCATATTCCGGCCCCTCGCTGCTATCTGGATCGCGACGACCTGAATGAACAGGAGCGGGGTCTGCGCTATGCCGACATGCTGCGTGACAAGATCATCGAGTTGGGGCCGGACAGTGTGCTGGCGTTTATCATGGAACCGGTGGGAGGCGCCTCCACCGGTGCGCTGGTCGCCCCGGACAGCTACTACGGTCGCATTCGCGAGATTTGCGACGAGTTCGGCGTGCTGCTGATCTACGACGAGGTGATGAGCGGCGCGGGGCGCACCGGCCGCTACCTCGCTGCCGAGCACTGGAACATCAAGCCGGACATCATCGCGCTGGCCAAGGGGCTGGCGGCGGGCTATGCGCCCTTGGGCGCGATGATCGCCGACGACCCCATCATCGAACAGGTGCTGGACGCCGGCGGTTTCCAGCATGGCTACACCTACGCCGGGAATCCCCTGGCCTGCGCTGCCGGCCTGGCGGTGACCCGCGAATTGCTGGAACAGGACCTGATGGGCCGGGCGCAGAAGACGGGCGCGGCGCTCAAGCAGCAACTCGAGGGCCTGATGCACGAATACCCCTTCATCGGTGACGTCCGCGGGAAAGGGCTGTTGCTGGCCTTCGAGCTGGTTGCCGACCGGGCCACCATGCAGCCCCTGCCGGCTCGCCTGAACGCGCATTCGCGCCTGGTCGAGCTGGCTTATGAGCGCGGCCTGATCATCTATTCGCGCCGTACCCGGGAGGGGTTGGAGGGTGAGCATTTCATGGTTTGCCCGCCCCTGATCATCACCCCCGATGAAGTGGCTGAGCTGATGGGCTTGCTGCGCGCCAGCCTGGATGCCCTGGCAGCAGAGCTGGGACTGCCACTGGGCGCGGTTGCATGAGAGCGGCCAGCCGGGTGCGGCAGACGCTGTTGGTGCTCGCCGTCTTCCTGTGGCCCAACCTGGCCGCGGCCGGCCTCGACCTGACCGCCGCGACGGTCGAGCGGCTGGACAACGGCCTGACCGTGCTCGTGCTGGAGGAACCGGCATTCCCACTGGTCAGCGTGCAGATGCTCTACCGGGTGGGCGCCAAGCACGAAGCACTCGGCGCTACCGGGCTGGCCCATTTCCTCGAGCACATGGCCTTCCGCTCCAGCGAGAATTTTCCGGACACGCAGCTGGTGAGCTCCATTTACGCCGCCGGCGGCGAGTGGCACGGCTACACCTGGCTGGACCAGACTACCTATTTCGCCACGGCGCCGAGGGAGCAACTCGACCTCCTGCTGCGCATCGAAGCGGACCGGATGACGCGGCTGCTGATTCCCGAAGCCGATGTCAAGGCAGAGATTGGCGCCGTGCTGGCGGAAATGCATGGCTACGAGAACGATCCCATGGCGGTGCTGCAGGACCACGTGCTGTACGTCAGCTTCCTGGCGCATCCCTACCGTAACAACACGATTGGCTGGGAGAGCGACGTCGCCGGCATACGCCACGCCGAAGTGGTCGAGTTCTACAAGCGGCACTACCAGCCCGGCAACGCGGTTCTGGCGGTGGTCGGTGACGTGCGCACAGCCGATGTCATCCAGCGGGTGCAGCGCCTGTTCGGATCATTCGAGGGGCGCGCTGCCACGCCGGACCCGCGTACGCTGGAGCCGCCGCAGCAGGGCGAACGCCGCGTCGGCCTAAGCGGCCCGGTCGAAGCAAAGCATTTCAAGATAGCCTGGCGGGCGCCGTCGGTGCATAGCCCGGATTTTGCATCGTTCCTGCTGCTCCAGGAAATGTTGGCGGGCGGCTCCGGCGTCAGTTTCCTGCAGAATGACTGGGGCACTCCGGCCCGTGCCGATTCACCTCTGGGCCGGGCCGCGGAACACATCACCACGTGGTTTCCGCCGTCCGATCAGGATTACATATTCATGGTTTCCGGGACCTTGCCCGCCGACGGTGACGAAAGGGCCCTGGAGACCGCCGTGCAGGAGTCCCTCGCCGAACTCGATACCGTGCTGAGCGCGGGCGGGCCGGGCGCGGAGCAGGCTTTGCAGCGGGCCCGCACAGCCGTCGCGCGCGAATTGCTGTTCGATGTCGAGACGACCGAGGACGCGGCGCACCAGTTGGCATTCTTTGGCGGCATGGACGCGCTCGCGGCGCTGAACGGCCTGCCCGCAGCCGTCCACGCCGCGCAAGTTGCGGACCTGAAGCGCGTGCTCGATTCCTGGCTGCAGCCGTGGCAGCGAACGATCGGTTGGTATGTCCCCCGGAATTCAGAGGCAGCCGGTGGGGCTGCCGTAGCCCGCCCGGGCCCGGTGAACGATGGCGCCGGCATCGGTGCCGGAAGTGACCTGGGCCGACGTGAGGCCGCGCCCGGCGGGAAGACCCGCATGGCGGGCAAGGCCGCGGGCAGGGTGGCGCTTGGGGCAACGATCAGTCAACTGCGAAACGGGGTACCGCTGATCATGCAGCCATCACCGCTGTCGCCTACCGTGCTGCTGAAGGTGGTCGTAGACGGCGATGTTGCGCTGGGGCTTGGGGACAGCCGGCCGGGTGAGCCGCTCGACGGCGTGACCTCGCTGGATTTCCAACTCCTGCCGGACGAACTGGAAGGCACGGCCACCGGCCTGCGTGAGGCCCTCGAGGAATACCGCGTCGAGGCGCAGGAGACCGCGGGCTCCGCTAGCGATCCGGGTGAGCGCTTGCACGCCCATTTTGGCGACCTCCTCGGGCTCTCGGGGCAGGTGCCGGCGGGCCCCGTCCGGCCACTGCTCTTCGTCGTCAGTGGCGATTTCGACCCGGACGTCGTCCAACCGTTGCTGCAAAGCACGTTCGGCGGCATGCCGCCGGCCCGGGCGCCGGCCCCGCGTGGCGTGAACCAGACAGTCCGGCTGGAGCTCGAGTCCATACTCGAGCGACCGGTGGCCCAGGAGCGCCTGGGGTACCTCGTGCGGGCTCCCGGACCGGCCGCACCGGGCGCCGCCGCCTGGCGGATGGCTCTGTACATCCTGAGCCACGGTTACGAAGGGCGGCTCGGCAAGGAGGCCATCAGCCGGCGCGGGTTGGTTTACTACATAGACAGCGCGTACCGCTCAAACGGCGTGGACGGCTGGATCACTTTGGATATCGGAGTCGATCCGGCCCAGCTGCCCGCGATGCGTGACCTGCTCCGCTCCGAGCTGGAGCGCCTGCAGCAGGAGCCGCCATCCCAGGCCGAGATCGAAGAGGCGCGCAGGCACCTGCTTGGCCGCTTTGTCAGCGCGGCCCAAAGCAATGCCGAACTCGCTGACCGCCTGTCCCGGGAGTGGCTGTGGTACGGGGAACTGGTGGATTACGAGACCCTGTCGGCCGCGCTCGGCCACGTGACGCGGGAAGACGTCCTCGCCATCCTTCCCGAGTTCACGGCCGGCGCCGTCATTGCCGTGCGCAACCCCATGCCCTGAAGCTCCTGGTAGTCTCGCGGGATGGTCTCGCTCCAGCCCTTTTCGCGCGGCAGCTCGCCGACTCCTCGACTTGCCGCTAGCGACGGACGGAAGCTTCGTCTATTCTCTGCCATCGGGGAGGATGAAGGGGCTTTGGCTGCGGCGGGCGGTTGGCAGCAACGAAGCCGGTTCATGGCAAAAGGCCTCGCGGCCAGGCTCGGAAACAACGCAAACCATTGATCGACAAAACCACAGGCATTGCAAAGGCGATCGAGCGCATTCCCGACGGAGCCACGGTGATGGTTGGGGGATTCGGCGTTCCCGGCACTCCGTTCTGCCTGATCGACGAACTGGTCCGGCGCAACAGCAGGCGACTGACCCTGATCAAGAACGATGCCAACGAGGCCGGCATGGGCGTTGACCACCTGCTGCGAAACGGCCAGGTGGAACGCCTGATCGTTTCCCATATCGGGCTCAATCC
>JAPHSB010000012.1 GCA_026193295.1 Lysobacterales bacterium | reverse complement strand
CCCTGCATGCCCGGCACAACCCAGGATGATCCCGTTACGGCGAGGTTTACTTTCAATATGCTGGCCAGGTCCGGCGGCAGTTGTTGACCGGCGAGGGCCATGGGATCAACGCTTCCACTAAAAGAAAAATTGAAGCGCCGGGCCATCCGCCCGAGGATTTCCCGGGTCTCTTCCGTCCCGATCACGCTGACCGGGCTGACGGGACCCGTTGTCGCGCCACCGGATTGTCCGGCCGTCACTGCATGCATGACCGCCACGACTTTAACCGTCCTGGCGCCGTGGTCCAGCATCAGTACACCGGCCGGTTGTCCTGTGAACCGGACCAGGAGACTGCTCCCCACTGTATCGACATCCTTGCCATCGATATTTTTCGTGATGAGCCGGTCCACCCTGAGTTGCTCATCCATCAGGTACATCGTGAAATGGTCGATACCACCGTTCAGTCCGGGCGTACTGGTGCCATCGACGGTCAGGTCCGCCCACGCGGTGGCGCTGAGCAAACAGGTCAAACACAGGGTCACTCGGCGCATGATTTCTTTCCAGGTTAGAAAATATGTTGTCAAAAATTGGGGCCGAAAAATTGGGGTCGGGGCAAAAATTCCGCGAACGTTACCGACGAGTTTTTACTCTGACCCCAAATATCGTGTTGATCACTCTTGCAGTATGTCCCTGTCCTCGGGAAAACGTTCCAACATCCTGGCGACGTAACTGCATGCAGGTGTGACTTTAAGATCGTGCGCGCGCGCGTAATCGACCATTGCCCGATAGAGTTTCCCGGCCAACCCCTGCCCCCGGCCTTCTTGAGCGACCCGAGTATGGTTGACGACAATGTGCCCATTACCGACTTCTTTATAGGTCATGATGGCAAGCCGCCCGATTCTGAATTCACCGTGCGTGGCCGTTTCCTCATGTTCGATTTGCAGTGATTCGCTGTTCATATTCCTGCCTTCCTGGGTTCACACAGCGGGGGAAGCAGGTCCGTTCTCGCTGCATATTCCGACGGTGCTCGCATCCCACATCATAAAGTAATATTTGGGCTCAACTCACTCTGACCCCAAATATGCTGCCCCCGCTTTTCGTGCTAACTTCTACACGAAGCAACTCTGGACCAGGGAGGCAGCCGTCAACGTTTTGTTTATTTCTCCCGGCTATCCAGCGGAGATGGCCGATTTTACCCGCGGGCTGGCCCAATGCGGGGCGCGTGTCATTGGGCTCGGCGAGCACCCGGCGGACGCGCTGCCTTTCGTCGTCAAACGAAGTCTGGCGGATTACATTCGCGTGCCGTCCCTGGTCGACACAGATGCGGTACTTGCACGAGTCCGCGAGAGCGCCTCACGCACGCCGATCGACCGCGTCGAGTGCCTGTGGGAACCGTTCATGACCCTGGCCGCGGAATTGCGCGAGATGCTGGACATCGGCGGCATGCACATGGCGCAGACCGAGCTCTTCCGCGACAAGAAGAAGATGAAAGACGCCCTCGATGCGGCGGGCCTGCGTACGCCCCGCAACAAGACCGCGACCGGGTCCGACGCGATCCGTGCAGCGGCCGGCGCGATCGGCTTGCCGCTGGTGGTCAAACCCATCGCCGGCGCCGGCTCTGCGCACACCCACGAGGTGCGCGACCCGGCCGGCCTCGAAGCCGCCATCGCCGATGTCGGTGAGCATCGCGAAGTCAGCGTGGAAGAATACATCGAGGGCGAGGAATACACCTTCGACACGGTCTGCGCGAACGGCAACATCCTTTACGAGAACATCGCCTGGTACCGGCCCAAGCCGATCATCGGTCGCAATGTCGAGTGGATCTCCATGCAGACGGTCAACCTGCGTAACCCCGAGCGCCCGGAGCTTGCGCCGGGGCGTGAACTCGGTCGACGGGTCATCGAGGCGCTGGGGTTCCGGACCGGCTTCACACACATGGAATGGTTTCTGACACCGGCGGGCGAAGCCGTGTTCGGGGAAATCGGCGGTCGCCCGCCGGGCGGGCGCTCCGTGGACCTGATGAACTACAGCAACGACTTCGACGTCTACGCCGGCTGGGCCCAGGCGATCACCCGGGATGAGTTCAACCAGACTGCCCACCGTCGCTACAACGCAGCGGCGATATTCAAGCGGGCCCGCGGACAGGGGCGCATCTGCGCAATCCACGGCCTCGACGGACTGCGGCAGCGCTTCGGCGAGCACATCGTGGTCGAAGACCTGCTGCCGATCGGATCGCTGCGCCGCGATTGGCGCCAAACGCTTTTATCCGACGGTTACCTGATCGTTCGCCATCCCGAACTGGCGCGCACGCTGGAAATCGCCGACGCTGTCGGCACCGACCTGCAGATCGACGCACGCTGAAACGATCTGCGACTGGCGGGGTACAAACCCACCCGATCATCCTCTTGCCTGCGCAAGCTGCCGTGCGCAGGCACTCGAGGCAAAGGTGCTCATGAGGACGCCGCATCCGGAATACCTGGCCATGGATGCGACGCACGCCGCAAGGTCTCTGGCCTACCGCAAGCTGGTCGGTGAGGCGTTGAGCAGTGGACTGATCGCCGAGATTCGGAACGCGGCAGATACCGGCCTGGTGCTGGGCAACGAGCGTTTTCGCAACGAAGGTGAACAACTGACAGGTCAGCGACAGCACCACCGCAAACGAAGTCCACTGCCCAAGACTCAACTCAACAATGAAGAGTTTTTACTCTGACCCCAAATATTTTCAGAGTGTTATGCTGCTTTTGGCTGGCCAGCGAGAACGCTGGAAGAAGGTGCAGATGAACAAACGACCACTCGGAACAACCGGACTGGAAGTGTCAGAGATCGGCTTTGGTGCCTGGCAACTGTGCAACAGCGAATCATGGGGCGGCATGGACGACCGGACCGCTCATCGCCTGGTTCACGAGGCCATAGATGGCGGCATTAACCTGTTTGATACCGCGCCCAACTATGCGGATACGAAAAGTGAATGCATTCTCGGTGAGGCGCTGGAGTCCAAGCGCAACCGTGTCGTGCTGGTCAGCAAGTTCGGGCATACGCCGGAAGGACCGAAGGTCTTTTCCGTGAATTGGTTTTGGCAGAGCCTGGAAGCCAGCCTGAGACGATTGCGGACAGATTACCTGGACGTTCTGCTCCTGCACAATCCACCGATGGAAATGTACACGGGCACGGATCCGTTGTGGGATGCGATGGAAAAAGCGCGCGTACAGGGAAAGATCAGGCACTACGGCGCCAGTCTGGATTTCGCAACGGAGGTCGAGGAATGCCTGGCGAACACACGTAGCGAAGTGCTGGAGATTCTATTTAACGTATTTCATCAAGATGTTCGCCATTCCTTTGCTGCGATTCGTGCACACGGGGCCGGGACGATCGTCAAAGTACCGCTGGACAGCGGTTGGTTGACTGGCAGGTTTGATGCCAGCAGTCGTTTCGAAGGAATCCGCGCACGTTGGAGCGCGGAGGAGATCGCCCGGCGCGCCGAGCTGGTGTCACGAATTGAGTGGCTTGTCTCAGATGGGTCAGAACTCGCGCACAAAGCGATTGGGTATCTTCTTTCCTATGATGAGGTCAGTTGCGTCATACCAGGGGTTCGGACATCCGAACAGCTGGAGAGTAATCTTGCAGCCACAAACCATCGCGTTTCTCCTACAGAACGGAGAAAGCTCGAAGCATTTTGGGATGTCTTCACTGAAAACGGATCGAAACTGCTTCCCTGGTGATTTCAGCAATGGATCATTAGTCGCCGGCAGCCTGGTTGCTGGCGAGCCGCCCCTTGCACAGCCCGTTCCCAATTTGGCCGATATCGAAACTCCAGGCTAGGTCACAGGCACAGGCCGCAAAGGGAAGAAAGCTTCCACTCATGGTTCGGCATACCTTATCGGCTGTCTGCAGCAAATCGCCCCAAACGTATTCTTCCGATCCCACGCCACCCGCTGCAGCTTCTTCAACCTGGGCGCGGCTTCCTCGGCATGCATCTCCAGCTCCATGTTATCTCTTGGATTTACTTGCTTCACACCTCTTTGTCTCCCCCATTGATGCGATTCTACAACCCGGCCAGTTCGGGAGCTGTGTCCATCTTGATGGTCTGCGTCGGGTAGGCAATGCTGGCGCCGTGCTCGCTGATGATACGGCTGATCTTCATTAGTACATCCTGCTTGACCTCGTGGAACTTCTGCCACACCACGGTGTGCGTCATGCAGTAGATGAAGAAGTCCAGGGAAGAGTTTTCAAAGCTGTTGAAATGAACCATGAGTGTCTGGGTCTGGTCGATTTCGGGATGGGCCATCAGCATCTCTCGCACTGCATCGGTGATGGCATTCATCTTGTCGACATCGTCGTATCGAATGCCGATGGTTTCGTTGATGCGGCGGTGGGTCATGCGGGAAGGGTTTTCGACAGAAGCCGTGGTAAAAGTGGCATTGGGTACGTACACCGGCCGCTTGTCGAATTTTCGAATGGTGGTCTGGCGCCAGCCGATGGCTTCAACCGTACCTTCAACGCCGTTGTCCTTGATGATGATCCAGTCGCCAACTCCAAACGGCCTGTCAACAAAAACAGTGATGCCACCAAAAAAGTTGGCCAGGATGTCCTTTGCTGCGAAACCAGCGGCCAGGCCACCGATTCCACCCGCTGCCATCAGGCCCGCAACATTGACGCCAAGCGTATCGAGCCCAACCAATGTTGCGGTTACCACAACGGTAATCCGTACTACCCGTCCCAGTGCATGGACGGTTGTCTGATCTACCGACCGGCCTGCGCGCCTGGCGCGTTCGATGATGTTGTTTTCTATGTTCTTGATGACAGACACCAGGAACCAGGTTATCGCAACTAGAATACCCACCTGGCGCAAGCGACTAACCAGGTCAGCGCTGAACAGGCCGCCATCATCCCTTTGCGGAACGACGAGCGCGGCCGCGGATATCCCTATCAGCCAGATCAACAAGGTAATTGGCTTTACAGCGGCATTGTATAATGAGTCATCCCACAGGCTTTCTGTATTTAAAACAACCTGCTCCAGGTGCTTCATCAATTTTCTCTGAAGAAAATCCAGCAGCATTGCCAGCAAAATAATCAGAAAAATCGTCAACACCCATTGTTGCAGCCCGGTTGCCTCTGCGACCGACTTGGCCCATCCACCTAAATTGTCCATATCACCCAACCCCAGGCTTTCTCACCCAACTGTTTCAGGCTCTTACGCCAATGATCCCATTCCCTGATGCCTTCCTGTCTGATCACGGTCAGTTCCTCGCGGTCCACCGTTGGCCTGCCGCACAGGGCGCTGACGGCCGCGCCGGGCCGCCGCCCCATGCCTGGCGCTTCCGTACATGTCCCAGGATCTTCGCGATCAGCGGCGGATCCCTAGACAAAATGGGGCCGGATATATTTGTCACGTGTGCCACGCGATAAGAATATGGAATAAATGTATCCGGCCCCTTTATCTGGGTTGTGATAATACGGTTATTGCTATTCGAATCTCTTCGGCGCGTTGAAACGCCGAACCATCCTGCGTAGCTCGTTAATCTGCTGTGGAAACCGTTTGTCATAGCGCTGGTTGATGTAAGTGGTGGCTATCGCCATCGCCTCATTTTCCAACTGTGGCCGCTCAGCTGCGATGCGGCAGGCGAAATCGAAAATGCCCTCGCCGGTCCTGCGTGGCATACCGGCCCGAGCCATCTTCGCGCAGAAGATCTGAATCATGGCGTCCCGCGGATCCAGTTTGACCCTCTGGCGGATGATGAGCCATTTAACCAGGTACGGCAGCAGCGAAATGCCGGCGGCCACCAGGAACAGCAGAATCAACCGAAACATGGACACCTGGCCCAGCAGGCGCTTCAGGAATTCGGCTTGCCGTTGATCGTAGCCGAGCACCCAGGTGGCCCAGGCGTAGTCGAGGTAATCCCGTTGCAGGACAATCCAGTTGACAAATTCGAAATCGCGGAAGCGAATAAGGCTCAACGGGCTGTCCGCCAGGAAGCCGTCTTCGTTATCGAACAGGTCGGCCAGGCTCATTTCAATCCGCTCTGGCGCGACGGCAGCCGTCGGGTCGATGCGCACCCAACCTTTTTCTGCGATCCAGACTTCAGCCCAGGCATGGGCGTCATATTGACGGACCGTGACGAAATTTTCGGAGGGATGGACCTCACCACCCAGATAACCACCAACCACGCGGGCGGGGTAGCCGGCAGCTCGCATGAAAAAAGCAAAACTCCCCGCAAAATGCCCGCAGAAGCCGCGCCTCGTTTCCCACAGGAACTCGTCGACCGCATGTGTGCCGAGCAGCGGGGGTTCCAGCGTATAGATGAACGAACGATTGAAGAGTTGCAGCACCCGCGCTATCAAGGCTTCGACATCCGGTGTTTCCGACGCCCATTTTCTGGCTACTCGCATGGTCTCCGGGTTCGAGCCGGGGGGCAGATGACGCTCCATTTCTTCTCGATACGGGTGCAGCCCCTCCGGCTCCAGGCGGTAATCGAGCCAGGAGCGTATGGTGAAATTTTGCCTCTGCTCGATCCTGTCGACGCTGACCAGCCGTGAGTCTCGAATCCGCTGGATGCCGGGCTCGGAACTGGTCGGTGTGGAGAGTGCGAACAGCCACCTTCTGTTCGTGGGTTCCATCGTCAGCGAGTAGCTTATCGGTTCGCCAAGCCGTACGATGCTTTCGTCGCTGCCGCGACTCAGTATCGGCTGATCAGGGCCATAGAAATCCGCCTGCCTCCACTCCCTGCCATCGAACTGGGAAAAAACGAGCCCACGCCAGTAAAGACGTTCGCGGGCCGGTACATCACCATCGAAACGGACGCGAAACGCCAGCTTGTCTGACCCGACAAGGCTTGAGATATCGCCCGGCGAAAGGGTGTCTCCTACCCCGGTTTGGGCCTGGTTTTTCGGCATGGGAATGGACCAGAACGCGCCCAATCGCGGTACAACCAGGAACAGCGCCAGCATCAGAGGAATGGCGGTTGCCATCATCTTTAAGGCGGTATATGAGGGGCTCATGGAGAAGCCACGACTCTTCGATTGGTTGATACTGACCAGCGCAGTCGCAGCGATGACAAAGGTCACCAACACCAGGATGAAGTTGGGAATTTCCTGTGTGAAGATGCAGTCCACGGCAGCCGTGAAAAAAGCCAGGTATACCAGTGCAAAGGCGTCCCGTTTGTGGTGCATTTCAAGTAACTTCAGCCCGAATCCCGCTATCAGCATCGAAAGCATCGGCTCCAGGCCCAAAAGCGATGGATACACCAGTGTCAAACCGGCTACGGAACCTATCACCAGGACGGCCTTAAGCGGCCAGGGCGGGAATGAAACCCTACCGCGATATTCGAGAACTCGCCACAGGATGCAAAGTCCCGCAAGGGCCGTGACCCATGGGGGCAGGTGATCCAGGTGCAGCAAAATTACAGCGGCGAAGGCGAACAGGACCCAGAACAGACCGTTACGGGACAGCTGCCAGTCAGGGCGTTTCATCGGCAGCCCCGCCTTCATCGTCGATGCCAAACAGAGCCAGGCGCCGGAGTGCTGACTGCCGGTGAGCCAGACCCTGGTTCGGTGATAGTTCCGTGCCGGGCAGTCGCAGGCCATACACTTTGCCTGCAGCGTCGCATTCACAGACCTGCCAGGTCATCCGTGACAGCCGTTGTTCGGTGTCCATACCGGCATATTCGTCCCAGTCCACCCACACCCTGCTGTCGACAGGATCGCCATATTGCTTGGACCAGAGTCCCTGTTCGCGCGCATATTGTTTCCATGCCACGTGCCGCAGGGATTCGCCGGCCTCGAAAGTTTTCAAACCGACATAGTCCTCAGAGCCGGACGTGCCGGAGTAGTGACCTTCACCGGATCCACGCCGATCCGAGGTGCGCGCCCGGTCTGATAAGGGGGCCGGATAAACAGCCGCGTCAAAGCGAAAATGAATGTAAGTCCACACGCGCAGCAGGCCTGCCGGATAAACGCTTTCAACGGTTAACAAGCCGGGATCGAGAAAACCCCGCCGGGTCGTCGGCGCCAAAACGGTCACGAAGGTGTCGCCGGCCTTCTCAAGCGTGACCATCAGGGGCTCGCCACCTGCGAATCGCAGCAAAACCTGTTCGCGGCACCGCGCCCTGACCTGACTGAAACTGAGTTCGACGGCAGCCGCGTCACCCTTGAACACGGACTGGGCGCGAACCGGCTTGATCCGCAAACCGGAAAGCGTGCCATGAGTGAAGTGAATGCTTACCACGAACAGGGCTAAAAGCAGGAAACAGAGCATGAAGATCAGGTTGTTTTCGAAATTGGTCGCCAGCCACCACAAGGCACCTACCAGAGCGAGGAAGCCGAAGCCCGCTTTCGACGGCAGTATGTACAGGCGCCGATGGTTCAGGTAACACTCGCTTTCAGGCTGCGTGCGGCGGTCAATCCACTGCCGATAGCGTCTGCGCAGCGCCTGCCGGACTGCTGATAGCGGGTTCATGACCGGGCCGGTGCCATGCTCAGATGACGTCGACGGAGTCGAGCACCTTGTCGATGAGCACCCGGCTGCCGCTGTCGTGGCCACGACCTGCGCCTTGCAACCTGTGATCGGCGACGGCCGGGAACACGGCCTGGATATCTTCCGGGATGACGAATGTCCGGCCGTCGAGCAGGCTGATGGCCTTGGCTGACTGCAGGATCGCCAGGGCTGCGCGGGGTGAGAGCCCGTATTCGAAAACCTCGCTGGTGCGAGTGAACTGGATCAGGCGCTGCAGATAGTCCACCACTGGTTCGGCCACGCTCACCTGGTCGACCTCCGCTTGCAGGGCCAGCAGCTCCTCGATGGAAAGCAGGGGCTTCAGCTCGCCGAGACGTAACCGCGGGTCGCCACCGGTCAGAATAATCTTCTCCGAGGCCAGGTCCGGATAGCCCAGCGACACCCGCATCAGGAAACGGTCGAGTTGCGATTCCGGCAGGGGAAAGGTGCCGGAATGCTGGATCGGATTCTGCGTTGCGACAACGAAGAACGGCTCTGGCAAGGTTCGCGTCTGTCCATCGACTGTGACCTGGCCTTCGGCCATCGCCTCCAGCAGTGCGCTCTGGGTCTTCGGAGTGGTGCGGTTGATCTCATCAGCCAACAGAAGTTGGCAAAAAACAGGTCCCGGAACGAAGCGGAATGCCCCCTCGTTCTTTTCATAAACCGAGACGCCAACGATGTCGGCAGGCAGCAAGTCGCTGGTGAATTGAATACGATTGAATTCGAGCCCCAGCACCCGGGCAATCGCATTGGCCAGCGTGGTTTTGCCCAAGCCGGGCAGATCCTCGATCAGCAAGTGGCCCTTTGCAAGCAGGCACGCCAGGGCAATTCTGACCTCTGGTTCTTTGCCGATCAGCACGGAACTGATCGACGCGACGACTGCATCCAGTTTTGCCTTTGAAAAGGTCACAAGCGATTCCCTCGGAATTTAGTGTGGATAAGAAGAATAAACCATGCCCTTCGCCATTCGGGCAACCTCTAGTGATGGTAACTGAGCGGGGTTTCAGATACTTGGGGTCAGAGCCCGTTATTGAGCCCCTTTACCTTTTCCTCAGGAAACAAGCTGTCAAGCCAGGGCTTCCTGCCATGAGAGCAAGTCGCGGGCCAGTAGCCACGCTTGGTCGTCAACCGGGTCAATGCAGGCCAGGCTCACCCAGCCATTGCCGAGCAGCTTGCGCAGTATCGGCTGTCGTTGAACGATGTCCCGGACCCGATCGCGCGGCGCCCGCACGATGGCCAGCAGTCTCTGCGGCTGGTGCCAGGGATCGCCGTCGCCGGAGCATACCGATTGCAGCGGCAGTCCGTGCATCAGATCGCTGGCATTGCCCTGCATGACGCCCACCTTGCCGGTGATGTTCTTGGTGACCTTGCTGCCGCTGCCGAAAGCAACGTTGTCGAGTGTCGAGAACAGGTACTGGGCATTGATCCACTGGGCCACCACCATCGGCGCGGTGAGTATGAGCGACAACGCGGTGCCCTCCGGGTCCTGGCGCCAGTCATAGGAGTGAAGGAACGCGCGGCCCTCGAGATCCAGTTCCCTGGTCAGTTCCCGCGGGGCCGCTATGAACGCCGCATTGCGTGCCAGGCCCCATTCGGGGCGCACCTGCGCCCAGTCCCGGCTGCGCCGGAACATGTGTTTCGCGCCGTCCGACTGGGTCCCGCGAAACCCCAATTCCGCAGCGCGTCGCTGGCTGTTGCTCGCCCGCGCGGTTTCCAGGTCGTCGCGCAACTGCGCCAGGATCTGCTGAAGGCCAGGGTTGGTGAGACTCTCGGCGTGGACCGTTACCTCGTCGGTAGTCGTGTCATGTTCAGCGGCGACGAATTGCGTCGTGCCGGGTATTCGGATCCCCCGGCCGATCAGGTCTTCCCGCACCCAGGGATCGTTGAGAATGGCGGCAAGAACGCGCGCGTTGGTAGCCCCGTGCCGGCCCCCGCAAGCACCGCAATCCAGAGACGTGGCGTAGGCGTTGTTGCGCGTGGTCGATCCGTGGCCACACAACAGCACCAGCCGGGCAAAACTTTTCGTCAGGCCCATGGTCCTGAGCGCAGTCTCCGCATAGTCACAACGGTCAGGAACCGGGATGGCGCTGATATCGGAGGCGACTGCGGCCACCGGCTTTACCAGCCCGGAAATGCGGTCGCGCAGGCGTTCGGCCCAAACCGGGGCCAGGCAGCGCAGCGCCATCCAGGCGCCGTTGACCGGGCCCATGGCTTCAACCAGGGCGAACGGCGCAGAAAGGGTATATTTGGTGGATTGGTATAGCCGCTTGGCCAGGTCCAGGCGCAAATGACCCGCCTGGACTTGTTCACGCCCCGCAGGCGAGCAAGCGGGTGACTCGCGCACGAGGTGCCGCGGTTCGAGCAGAACGGGACAGGAAGCATGCGACTCCCCCGTCACTGTATCTTTCACGCGGACCGGCACGCCGAAGAAGCCGGCGAAACCGAAGGTTTCATAATCTCCGCAGGATTCCAGAGCGCGGCGGAACGGCTCCGAGCGCACGTCGATGCAGAATACGAGTTGCGCGCGAGGCGCTCGCTCATGCTGTGCCGGGATCGAGGCACGGCCGGCCAGGCTGCGCAACAGCGATTCGCGGTAAACCAGCTCTGCCTGCGCGATGGCCTGGTGTGCCCCGGCTGCCCGTTGCTCAGTCTGCCGGGCCCGTGCATGCCAACCCAGCAAGTCCCTCGCCTCCGGCCACAGCGCACAGGTGATCGCAAGCCGCACGGCCAGGTAGTCGGCGTGTGTCACGGGATGCGGGTGCACGGGCTCGGATGCGCTCCAGTCCGTGCGGTACTTGATGTGCGCCGCCCAGCCGGGCAGTGTTGTCAACAGCAGCATCATGAACCGGGTCTGGTGCGCCGGGGGAATGTCCAGTTTCCGCAGGGATTCGGCGATGGCCGCTTCCGGTTGCGGCGGCAGTGCGGCAAGCCAGGCGCGGCGGGCGGCATCGCCGCCATGCAGCAGCCGGTCATGGGGGGCCAGTACCCGCCAGGCCTGGTACAGCCCCCGGTCCCGCAGCGGCATCGTGATGGTAGCCTGCCCCTCGTCGAAGAATGCCTGGCACCACTTGATGGTCTCCCGGTTGACTGCGTCCATGGATGGGGGCAGGTCGCGCTGCTGAAACCAGACCGCAGCTTCAAAAAGCGCTTCCTCGAATGGCAGGTCCTCCAACCCTTGCAGCGGATTGACTGCGACCAGATTCTGAAGCGGCCAGAAGGGCGCAATGGCAGTCCAGCTCGCCTCTATGGCCTCGCGCAAGCGGGAGGGACCAACGTTCGGTGGCCGCGCGTCATTCGCCGGACAGAGTTCCAGGTAGGACTTTTCCTTCAGCTGGGTTTGCATACGAACCTCATCCAGGGTTGTAGTGGTTGCGTTGAGCGGTCACCGTGGCCGGGTGGGGCTGGCTGCCATTGAGCGCCCTGACGTAAAGGCCCAGTAGCCAGCCGGGAAGCCTGGTGGAGGCGCCCGGCCGTCGTGCGAACAGGATGGCCAGCCATGCAGAGAGCAGCAGGACCAGGCCGGCCAGATAGAGCGGATTGATGGCTTGCGGTTGTGCCGGGACGGCCGGCCCCAGCAGCGATTCGACCAGGCGCACGCTGGCACCGTAGGCCAGGCCCGACACGCCGGTGGCCAGCAAAGCCACCGGCAGCATGGCAAGCGGTCGTTTTCGCAGCAACGGCAGGGCGAACTGGCTGCCGGCGATAAATGCAGCGGCGACCAGTACAAGCGTGGTGTCGGCGGCCAGCCAGCTCTTGTGGCTGGCAACCGCGAATCCATAGCTGCCCACAACACCGCAGCCGAGCGCGAGGAAGAACGGCAGGAGTTGCGGGGGATAGTCCAGGTCGAGGCGCTTTTCCCGCACAGCCCCACCCGAACCCAGGAAAAGGTAAGCCTTGAACAGCCCGTGCCAGCACAGGTGCGCCACGGCTGCCGGAAACAGGCCAAGTCCGCATTGCGCCAGCATGAAGCCCATTTGCCCCATGGTCGAACAGGCCAGCATGCGCTTGACGTCTTGCTGCATCAGCTTCCACGCCGTCCCGAGCAACGCGGTGGCCAGGCCGGCGGCGAACATTGCCGTCAGGATCTGCGGGACCTCCAGATACAACGGAGCGAAACGGGCCAGCAGATAGCCACCCCCGTTGACCAGGCCGGCATGCATGAAAGCGGAAACCGGCGTGGGAGAGTTGAGCGAACTGGTCAGCCAGCGGTGAAAAGGCCAGATACCGGATTGCGTCATGGCACCCAGCAGCAGCAGTATCAGGGCCGGCAAGCCATACGCCGGGGCGACCGGACCGCTGAGGATGGCCTGGATGCCCACTTGGCCGGTGGCCGCGTAAAGCAGGCCGAATGCCGCCGCGACAAAGCCCAAACCCAGCAGGAAATGCCTGCCGGCCAGGATGCCGGCCGAGGCCGCGGCCGCCCAGCCTCGTTTATGCACCATCAACTGCACCAACAGCAGGTTGCTCACACCCCAGGCCGCCAGCAGCAACAACAGATGGTCTGCAGAAACCATCACGATAACGGTCGCGGACAGCGCGGCCAGCCGCATGAAGAAACGCCGACGGGCCAGGTCGCCCTGCAGGTAGCGCGACGCGAAACTGGCCACGCACAAGCCGATGAAGGCCACCAATCCGATCATGACGAGCGCCAGGGCATCCAGGTGGAACAGTCCGGCCAGTGAAAGCTTTTGCATGCGCTTCGAGCCTGCGTTAAATTAAGTTTTATTGAAATCGAAGCGCATCCTATAAGGATACCTAATATTAGTAAAGTTCATATTTCTTATCTTTTTAATAAGCATTTCTTATGAGTTTGGATTCCATCACCCTGCAGTGTTTTATCGCGGTCGCCGAGACGGGCAGCTTCACACGCGCGGCAGAACGGGTTGCACGGACGCAGTCCGCAGTCAGCCAGCAAATCGCCAGGCTGGAAGAGTTATTGGGCAAGCCCCTGTTGTTGCGTGGCAAGGCCCTGGCCCTCACCGCGGAGGGCGAGATCTTCCTGGGTTACGCGCGGAGGATATTTGCCCTGCAGCACGAGGCCATGGACCGGTTCAAAGAACCTGAGCTGGAAGGCGAGGTGCGCTTCGGCCTGCCGGAGGACTTTGCCAGCGTGTTCCTGTCGGATGTGTTAGCAGACTTTGTCCGCCTTCATCCGCGGATCCTGTTGAACGTGGAATGCGACCTGACTCTCAACCTGTTGGAGCGTTTCAGGCAGCAGCAATTCGACCTGGTGTTGGTCAAGATGAGCCGACCCGAGGACCTGCCGAATGGCCTGGATGTGTGGACGGAGCCCCTGGAATGGGTGGGTGACGAAGGCCTGGTGGATGCCGACAGGCCTGTGCCGCTGATACTGTCTCCGCAACCCTGCGTTTACCGGGCCGGCGCCCTTGAAGCCCTCGACGCCGCTGGCCGCAGCTGGCACCTGGCGTTTTCCAGCCCGAGCTACGCCGGCACAATTGCCGCCGTTAAAGCGGGCATGGGCCTGACCGTACTGCCGCGCAACATGATACCTCCAGGCTGCGCAACCGCCACGGGCAAGGGGCTGCCGGTGCTGACCAATACGCACATTTCCCTGCTCAAACACAGTGCACGCAACCCGGCCGTTGACTCTCTGGAACAGTTCGTGCTGAAACAACTCAGGTGAGCAGACCGCGGAACAATCTGGGTCAAAAGCAAAACCGACAGAAATGAACTTGCCCCGGAAACCTGGCAATGAATATCGGCTACTCGATGCAGGCGATGAACCGCGGTTTGCAGTTACAACCGCGGCAGGTCTCGATCGTGCGAGAGCGGTCGGTTCATGGGCGCAATGGGCTTTACGCGATTCAACGCAACACGCGCCGTCATTCACATATTTCGGCGGTACTCGCCTCCGACATCGTACAGCGCATGCGACATGCTGCCCAGCGAGCACACCCTGCCCGCCTCCATCAGCGCCTCGAAGGTGTTCTTCCGCTCACGCGCCACCTGCTGCAGGTGCTTGAGCACCGGCCCGGCCTCGGCCGCATGCATCGCCCGGAATGCCTCGACATTGGCCACTTGCTGATCCCTTTCCTCCGCCGAGCTGCGCATCAGCTCGATCGCGCCCACCTCGCCGTGGCCATCGGGGGGCAGGAAGGTGTTGACGCCGACGATAGGCAGGCTGCCGTCGTGCTTCCTGGCCTCGTAGTACAGGCTTTCTTCCTGGATCTTGCCGCGCTGATACATGGTGTCCATGGCGCCGAGCACGCCGCCGCGCTCCGAGATCCGCTCGAACTCCTGGTAGACCTGTTCTTCGACGAGGTCGGTCAACTCGTCGACGATGAAGCTGCCCTGCCAGGGGTTCTCGCAGAAATTTAGGCCCAATTCTTTGTTAATTATCATCTGGATAGCGACAGCTCTTCGCACGGATTCTGGGGTCGGCGTGGTGATGGCTTCGTCGTAGGCATTGGTGTGCAGGCTGTTGGCGTTGTCGAACAGGGCGTACAGGGCCTGCAGCGTGGTGCGGATGTCGTTGAACTGGATTTCCTGCGCGTGCAGTGAACGTCCGCTGGTCTGGATGTGGTACTTCAGCTTCTGGCTGCGCTCGCTGGCGCCGTAGCGCTCTTTCATTGCGCGCGCCCAGATGCGCCGCGCCACCCGGCCGATCACGGTGTACTCGGGGTCCATGCCGTTGCTGAAGAAGAAGCTCAGGTTGGGTGCGAAATCGTCGATGTCCATGCCGCGTGCGAGGTAGTACTCGACAATGGTGAAGCCGTTACTCAGGGTGAAGGCCAATTGGCTGATCGGGTTCGCGCCGGCTTCGGCGATGTGGTAGCCGGAAATCGACACGCTGTAGAAATTGCGCACCTTGTGGTCGACGAAGAATTGCTGGATATCGCCCATCATGCGCATGGCGAACTCAGTGCTGAAGATACAGGTGTTCTGGGCCTGGTCCTCCTTCAGGATATCGGCCTGCACGGTGCCGCGCACGGATGCCAGGGTGTTGGCCTTGATCTCGTCGTATTTGTCCTGGTCAAAACCATCGATACCGATCAGGCGGTCGGAGGTGATACCCAGCAGCGCCAGGCCGAGGCCGTTGTTGCCGTCGGGCAGATCACCGTGATACCGGGGTTGTTTCTTGCCTCTGAAGTAGTCGTCGATCTTCTGTTGCGCCTCCTCCCAAAGCTCCTTTTCCTTCAGGTAAATCTCCACCTGCTGGTCGATGGCAGTGTTCATGAAGAAGGCCAGGATCATCGGCGCCGGTCCGTTGATGGTCATCGACACCGAAGTGTTGGGCGCGCATAAGTCGAAGCCGGAATAGAGCTTCTTCATGTCGTCAACGGTGGCGATGGAGACGCCCGAGTTGCCGACCTTGCCATAGATGTCGGGGCGCCGGTGCGGGTCCTCCCCGTACAGGGTGACCGAGTCGAATGCTGTGCTGAGGCGGACCGCGGGCTGGCCATGGGCCAGCAGGTGGAAACGCCGGTTGGTGCGCTCCGGCGGGCCCTCACCCGCGAACATGCGAATCGGGTCCTCACCGGCGCGGCGGTAGGGGAATACGCCGGCGGTGTAGGGGTAGCCGCCGGGAAGGTTCTCGCGCATCAGGAACGATAACAGCTCGCCCCAGTCGGCGTCCCTGGGCATGCCGATCTTGGGGATGAGTTG
>JAPHSB010000033.1 GCA_026193295.1 Lysobacterales bacterium | reverse complement strand
CTTCGCGCTCGGCCAGTGACAATGCTTGTCTGGAGCGTGTTCGTTTTGGCGGCCTGATCCCCCCCGTTTGTCGAAGAATGCGGGCTACCGAGCCATGGGTACGATCAAACAGCTGTGCGATCTTCTCCAGAGAATCGCCTCTCTGCCAGCGATCCCACATCAGCGCCTTATCAGCCTCGGTGTAGTAAATTCTGGGTCGATACTTCCTCATCTGCAACATCCTCCTTCCTCTTCTCAGAGGGTAGGTGTTGCATCGACCAGTTGAAACCGCACCCGATATACGCAATTCCGAACGACTTCGACTTATCGGTATTCGTCAATGTGCACGATGCAAAACCAAGAGAAAGCTTGGAGATCGACGGTGTACCAGAGCGGCCATTTCAGGGCTCTTGCATACACAACCCGGCGTTAATTGACGCAAGGCAGCGATTCCTGGACCGAGAAGAAGTTGTTCTCTCTCTGATCAGGAACGAAATTCGCCTGCCGGAAGAATCGAAGAAAAGGGCGCCCGATTTCCTTGATGGATTCTTCAACATGCTGCAGAACCCGGAGCAATTCGACAAGAACAACACCGCAGGTTGTCGACACTGAGTGCAACCGATGGGTGGTGAAACACTCTGTCCGGTAGCCGGGCTTCAGAGCAGTTTTTACGGCAAACTCGGTACGCCGCGCGGCAGGGGTGTATTGAAAAAATGCAGATGGTACGGGTACTGAATGAGTGTACTCGGGTATCTCGGCGTGCTCTTGTCGGTCAATTCGATTCTACATCGAGCTATCGCAGGTGAACGTGTGTGACGTGTGCCGGAGGGCTTCAGGGTGGAGCGGTCAGCCAAGCGTTGCAATCGCATCGACAGGTGACGAGAGTCCCAACGTAGCCGGGGCGAAGGCGGCAACCCAGGCTCTCGATCGTCACTTCGAACAGCACCTGGATTACCACGGCATCCGTGATTGGCGGCATGGCGCGCTAGGCGCTGATGTGTTCAAATACGCCGCTACTTTCCCGTTGATCTACCCAGAGGTACTTCTGTGAAAAAGCTCATAGCCCTGTTGGCAGCATTGCTGGTCATAGCTTGCAGCCATGACGACGAATCAGCCCAGATCGCAAGCGAAACGCCGGAAGTGGCTGCGCAAGCCACTGTGGCAGAGAGCGCTGGCCTTGAGGAGCAGCCGAAAGCCTCGCAGGTCCAGGTCGATCGCTTTGCCGATGTCCAGGTTTTGAGCTATCGGGTACCGGGTTTCGACACGCTTCCGTTGCAGGAGAAGAAACTGGTCTATTACCTGTCGCAGGCCGCGCTGTCGGGGCGGGATATGATCTATGACCAGAACTATGAGCACAATCTGCGCATCCGCCGGCTGCTGTCGGCGATCGTCGATTCCTATCCGGGTGACAGGGCAAGTGCTGACTATGCCAGCCTGCTCGAGTATGCCAAGCGCGTCTGGTTCGCCAACGGCATCCACCACCACTATTCTTCGGACAAAATGATGCCCGGATTCAGCCCCGAGGCCCTGGCGAAAATGGCCAGCGAAAGTGACCAGTCACGGCTGCCACTCGATGAGGGGCAGACCCTGGAGGAGCTTCTGGCACTTTTGTACGAGCCCATGTTCAGCACCGTAACCGCCGCCAAGAAGGTAAACCTCGACCCGGATATCGATGCGCTCGAGGGTTCTGCAACGAACTACTACCGGGATGTTTCCGCAGACGAAGCGACGGCATTTTACGCATCCAGGATTGACGAAGATCCCGAGCGCCCGATTTCCTGGGGCCTCAATTCCCAGCTCGTCAAGGAAAACGGGGAATTGCGTGAAAGAACCTGGAAAGTTGGCGGGATGTACAGCCCGGCTATCGAACAAATCGTGTACTGGCTCGAAAAGGCCGCAACGGTGGCTGAAAACGAACGACAAAGGGCCTGGATTGAAAGACTCGTCAGCTTTTACCGGAGTGGCGACCTCAGAGAGTATGACGCCTACAACATCGCCTGGGTTGCCGACACGGACTCGAGGGTAGATACGGTAAATGGTTTCACCGAGGTATATGGCGATCCGCTGGGGTATCGCGGCGCCTGGGAAGCGGTTCTTTCCATTCGTGACCTCGAGGCCACTCATCGCATATCTACCATTGGAGGTCAGGCACAGTGGTTCGAGGACCACTCCCCCATCATGGCAGAACACAAGAAAAAGAACGTGGTGGGAATCTCGGCCAAGGTCATCACTGTGGTCGTGGAGGGAGGCGATGCGGCTCCTTCCACTCCAATCGGCATCAACCTGCCCAATGCCAACTGGATTCGCAAGGAGCACGGCTCCAAATCCGTGACCCTCGGTAACATCATGGAGTCGTATGAGATCGCCTCAGCGGCCAGTGGGCTGAGCGAAGAATTCAGCTACACCGACGAAGAAAAGGAGCGCTCCAAGAAATACAGTGCGCTGGAGTCCCTGCTGCACACCGATATGCATGAGGTTATCGGACATGCCTCCGGTCAGATCAACCCGGGAGTCGGTACGCCGAAGGAGACGCTGAAAGCCTATTCCTCGACTCTGGAAGAAGCGCGTGCCGACCTGGTTGCGCTCTATTTCATAATGGATCCCAAACTGGTCGAACTCGGTTTGATACCCTCGCTGGATGTTGGCAGGACTTCCTATGAAAAGCATATCCGTAACGGCCTGCAACTGCAGCTGAGGCGCGTCAAACTGGGTGACGATATCGAGCAGGCGCACATGCGGAACCGGCAGCTCATAGCAGCTTGGGCATACGAGCATGGCCTGGAAGAAAATGTCATCGAAAAAATCGTTGAGAGCGGCAAGACCTACTTTGTCATTCGGGACTACGATGCTTTGCGCGCTCTGTTCGGTGAACTACTGCGTGAGATTCAGCGCATCAAGTCCGAGGGCGACTATGAAGCGGCCAGTGCGCTGGTCGAAACCTATGCCGTCAGGGTCGATCAGGCCATGCACAAAGAAGTCCTCGAGCGAGTTGCGCCGCTCAACATCGCAGCCTATGCCGGTTTTATTCAACCACGTTTGGTACCGGTGGAAGAAAACGGCGAAATCATTGATGTGAAAGTGGAGTATCCGGACGATTTCCCGGCACAAATGCTGGAGTACGAGAAGAAATACAGCTTTCTTCCGAATGCCAATTGATGCTTTGGGCTCTTACCGGACCCCGGATGATCGCCAAACAGGCAGCCTGATATAAAGAGTCTCGCTTCCCTGCTCCCGCCTGCGGCGGAAGGCGGCTGCGCTCGACGGCATGCAACGAGCGCACGACCCCTCTGGTACCGCTCGCTTCGCTCGAATTACCCAGCCGGGGTTGGCGGGGCGCCTGCGGCTCCGATGAAAATTCAACCTCATCAATGGTACAGATCGCGGGCAAAGGTCACCTGATCGGCTAATCATCCTGCTACGCGACTCGGTCCCGAGCACCTGCGGGCCGAAAACCGGGACTTGGGAAAAGTGCTACTGATTCACCGCTTGCGGCAGAGCGCTGATCAGCGCCTTGCCCTTCTCCTCCAGCGCCAGGCACAGTTGAATTTGTTCAACGGTCTGCGCCAGGCTGCGCTGGTAACCGGCGGTAAGCCTGCCCTGCATTGCAAACAACCGCTGCAATTCATCAATCTTTCCCATGTCGCAGAAGCTACGGGCAAAGTAAGGTGTGTGGCGGCGTACCTGAGCCGGTATCTTGTCAATTACTGCAGCAAAATTCTGTTGCAGCCACAGCCAATTCTCATCCTGTACAGCCGGCTCCGCCAGAGAGCGCTGGATCAGCCCGAATGCCTCGCGCGGGCCCATATCTTTTGCAAGCGCTGCTTGGTGTATTTCCTCCAGCTGTTCGCGATCATTGCTGCTGCCGATCGCGTTGGCACTGGCGTTTTCGAAGCGTGGATCATCCAGTTCAGTGCGCACCTTGATCAAATGCGTCAGGAAGTCGTCACCAGCATCCTGAACCGCAACGGTGAGCGCCGCCTCGTAGAGATCGGAATCCAATGCCCCTGCGTCGCGTTCCTGTTTGAAGCCGGTGAAGACAATGGCTTTGTCCCGCAAGGTTTTGCGCGCATCTTCATCACCCGCGACTAGAGCCATGAAACCAAGCAGCTCGCTGTTCAGCAACTGTTCGTCGCTGTCACTGCTGTTGGCAGTCGCAGCCAGAACCGGCTCGTAGAGGTTTCGGGCGAAAATCAGGAATGCGTGCTGATCCTGTTCCGCCACGTAATGCTGCCCGTACTTCTCCAGATAGCGCAATGGCGCCGCGATCACCTGGCGTTTGTTCGCCCTTGCCGACGCCCGCACTACCTGAAGTAGCAGGGACTCGGGCAGCTTGCCGGCTTCGAACGCGGCAAATGCGCTGTCAATTATGGACAGCTGTTCAGTGGGCTGAAACGCGGAAAAGCGTTCGACCAGCGCCTGCCACAGGTCTTCCTCCATGGACCAACGATAGTAGCCGCTGCCCCGAGCATTGGGCATCACCCAATCCGGGCAGGTCCCACCGGGGATCTCGACCGCCTGCTCCGCACCTGACAGCATCTGGCACTGCTCAATATCGCCATTGCTTCGGTAGCAGAACGGGATACTCCAGTGCTGATCCGCATCGACAATAGCGGAGCCCAGCGGCTTGTAGCGGCTCTGACGAACTCTTAATTCGGCTGCGCCTTCTGTCACGCAGTCCACTTCCAAATCCAGCTGCGGCACTCCTTTCTGCTCGACAAAGGTGCGGAAAGTTTCCGTCAGCTCCGGAGCCTGGGTTTCATTGCCAATCACTTCGAAAAAGGCCGGAGAGTCAGCCACGGCGCCTGCGAAATTCTCTATATAGCGGCCCAACGCCGGGCGGAAGCGTTCCGCACCGAAATAGTGGTCCACCATATTGATGACACCGAGGCTTTTGGAATAGGTAATCGCGTCGTAGGCATCGCGGATCGAGTTGTTGTCGATAACCGGTTCGCGAATCGCACGGGTAGTGGCCAGGGAATCCAGCTGCATGGCGCTGATCGCGGCGCTCGCAGCATTAATGTCATGTCCACCTTCCGGGTCGAAGAGGGTCAGGACCAGAGGTTCGGCCCAGGTGGCGAAACCTTCCTTCAACCATAGGTCATCCCACCATGGTGGAGTGACCAGGTTGCCGAACCACATATGTGCGAGCTCGTGGGCGTGCACCTCGAGTAGAGCCAGACGCGCGCCGGGTGCCGGTGCGTCGCCCACCAGGATGCGTTGTTCTCGATAGGTGATTGCCGCGGAAAGTTCGGTGGCTCCACTGGGCCACTGAGGTGCAGCGACGATATCCAATTTTTCGAATGGGTAGGGACGCTGCAGCTGCGTTTCAAAAATCTCAACCATCCGCGGGGTGATATCAAGAATGTAATTCATCTCCTCGCCACGGCCATTGCGCGCGAAACCGCGCAGCGGAATCGGTTCGGAGCGGTACCTGTTCGGCGGAATAGCCGGGCGCTCTACCTTATCGAAAGGACCGGTCGACAGCGACAACAGGTAAGTGGGCATCGGCAGGGTTGTGAGAAAGGTCACTTTTTCCATGCCGTCGGGCGTGGGCTCCCGTTTTTGTTCGGCACCATTACTGATCGCGGCGTAGCCCGCGGGCACGGTGAGACTGATATCAAATGGGGCTTTCAGGCCCGGCTCGTCGAAACCGGGAAGATAGTTGCGCGCCTGGATAGATTCCGATTTCGCCAACGCGTAAGCATCACCTTGCTCCTCTACCTTGAACAGGCCGGCGAGGTTGCGATCGAAATCGGCGCCATATTCAATGCGCAGCGTCAAGCTGCCGGCGGGTAGCTTCTCTGCGAAACCAACTCTGGCCACTCCGCTGTCCAGCACCTGCTTGTACTCAGCCGGCACCGTTTTGCTATCGGGGAGCCAGGCGCTGATGTCACTGACCCGGAGGTCCTTTCCGTGCAGCCAGATATGGTCGGAAGCCTTGGCCATCTGGATATCGATCTCCACGCTGCCGAAAAAATCGTCGCGGCGTGGATCCAGCACCAAATCCAGGCGATAGGCCTGCGGACGCACCGACCCGGGAAGCCTACCCTCAGGAGCATCACTATAATGTGTCTGCCCTGCTGCGGTGTCCACAGTCGTCTCCACGACGAGTTTCTGAGCGGTTTGTTGGGCGGTGCTTTCAGTTCGCTCGTCGCTTGGGCCGCAACCAGCCAGGAGTAACAGTGAAGCGGCCAGTGTACTCAGCGCTTCAAACCAAATGTGTCGCAGGTGCATCCTATGCATTCCCCTTGAAAGCCTACTGCAAGAGCGGCGCAATATCTCACGGTTGGATGCCAAACAAAAGTCCCGTTAGCTGCCTTGTTGCTCTGGCCCCTTTATCCTGCCACCCCCCCGAAGCGTCTGCGCAACCACCAACTCTTGATGCCAAAAAACAACCCCAGGTAAAGCGTCGCCGCCAGGTAACCGAGCGCCGTACCCCAGTAGATGCCGAGTGGTACATAGCTCAGCGCCACGACCAGCGCATAGACCATCAACGAGCCCAACCCGTCCGGATAGTGCTTGACGATGGCCACCACCACCTGCGGGCCGTAACCCAGGTGCATCAGCAGCAGCAGTGGATACATGGTGAAGGGAAAACCAGCCAGCAATCCCGCCCAACGGTCGGGCAACACGTGCGCCAATGCGGTGACCAGCACGACGATAGCCGCGGCGATCACACCGCGCAGCAGCATGACCGCCAGGGTCATCGGGCGGCGCTGCACGGGCTGCTCCGGCAGCGCACGATAGGCGAAGGAAAACGCAGCGATGGCCAGTGCCGTCAACGAAAGCTGCACAGGCAATTCGCCCGGCACCCACTGCAGCAGGTTTCCAGCCAGCAGGAAAGCCGCCACCCCGAGCACGCTGCCCCCCGGCAGTCCCCAAAACCCTGGCAGTCTCTGCCCAAGCAGGTATCCGGCGGTCAGGCAGAGGTTGCAGATGAGCCCCGCCTGGGTGAATACCGCGCTGCGCGCGGCGAACTCCGGGCTGATTTCATAGCCGATAAAAAACAGTGCGATGGCAATGCCGAGCGGATACCCCGCCAGGATACCGGCCATCCGGGGCCCGGAACGCTCGGCGATAAGCGACAGCAGCACCACCATGCCGACGGACAGCGCGATTTTGACCAGTTGATAGGTTTCCAATAAACATTTCTCCGGTCAGTGCGCCGAGAAACCAAACCACTGCGGGAACACGACCAGGATGGCGAGCACGATCATCTGCAGGATGATGAATGGAACGACGCCGGCATAAATGTCGGTGGTCCTGACCTCGGGTGGCGCCACCCCTTTCAGGTAAAAAAGGCTGAAGCCGAAAGGAGGGGTCAAAAACGAAGTCTGCAGATTCATCGCGACGAGGATCGCATACCAAACCGGGTTGATATCGAGGCTGGCGGCGATCGGCGCCAGGATGGGCACCACGATATAGGAAATCTCGACGAAATCGATAAAGAAACCGAGGGCCGTGATGATCAGCATGGAGAGGATCAGAAAGCCCCACTTTTCTCCGGGCAGGCCGAGCATGAACTCTTCCACGACCCAGTCGCCGCCAGTATAGGTGAAGACCATCGAGAAGGCCGTGGCACCGATCAGGATGGCGAATACCATGGCGGTGATCTTGACGGTCTCCAGCGAACTCTCCCAGACCATGCGGATCGAAAACCGGCGGTAAAGAGCCGCCAGTATGATCGCGCCGACGCCACCCACCGAGGACGACTCTGTCGGGGTCGCCACACCCGTCAGAATCGAACCGAGCACCAGCGTAATCAGCACCAGCGGCGGAATGACCGCCAGCGCTGCCTTCCCGACCTGCTGCCTTTTCGAGCCCGACATCTGGTCCAGCCTGATCGGCGGCGCGAGATCCTTGCGCACCAGGGTGACCAGGACGATGTAGACCACGTAGACACCGACCAGCGAGAGGCCGGGCCACAGCGCGGCCTTGAACAGGTCGCCGACCGGCTCCTGGAACACATCGCCCAGTATGATCAGGATGATGGACGGGGGAATAATCTGCCCCAGAGTGCCGGCGGCGCAGATCGTTCCGGACGCCAGCCGCTTGTCGTAGTTGTACTTGAGCATGACCGGCAGGGATATGACGCCCATGGCCACGACACTCGCGCCAACCACGCCGGTGGATGCGGCCAGCAAGGCGCCCACCAGAATCGTGGAAATGGCGATGCCGCCGCGAATCTCGCCGAACAGGAAACCCATCGATTCGAGCAGGCGCTCGGCCAGCTTCGACTTCTGCAGGACAATGCCCATGAAGATGAACAAGGGGATGGCCATCAGAATGGTGTTGTTCATGATCGACCAGATGCGGTGCGGCATCAGGGAGAACATTTCGGGCCCCTCGGTCAGCAGCCCGAAAAAAACCGCCACACCACCGAAGGTGAAGGCCACCGGAAAACCGAGCAACAGCATGATCAGCGCCACGGCGAACATGATCAAGCCGGTCATGCGCCGCCCCCCCGGTTTGCAGGCATTGAATGTTCGGCCAACGGCTGCTTGCCGGAACGCCGGATCGCGCCGATGAAGGCCCGGGACCGGTGCACCGCTGGGTGGATGACCGGGCGCGCCATCAGAGCAAGTCTTCCTTGTGATGGTGCTCGGGCAGAATCTCAACACCCCTCAGCACGTTGACATTGTGGAGCAGGAAGCCGATCGCCGAGACCACCAGGAAAACAAACGACGCCGGAATCACCAGTTTGATCAACCAACGCTGCGTCAGGCCGCCGGGGTCACCGCTGATCTCGCCGGACGTGAACGCCTCGTGCACGTACCAGACCGAACCTTCGATGACCAACAGGCTCAGCGGCAGCAGCAGCAGGAACATGCCGCCAATATTGACGATGGCTTTCCAGCGCGGTGAAAAGCGATCGTACAGCACGTCGACACGGACGTGGCCGTCCTCCTTGAGCGCATAGGCGATACCGAACAGGAAGACCATGGAGAACAGATGCCACTCCATTTCCTGCAGGGCGATCGAGCCGGTATTGAAGAAATAGCGCGCGATGGCATCGTAGAAAACATTGAGCAGCATGATCAGGTTGAGCACGCCGGCCAACCAACCCATCACGTCGGAAAAGCGGTCGAAATAGTGTTCGAGCTTCAGCAGCATGGCACGCGTTCAGGCCCTGGCGAAAAGTCCCCCGGCACTAGCCGGGGGACCTGGGGCTGAACTACTCGAGGTTATCTTTGAGATAAGCGTAATCGGAAATCTCGGTCCACTTGCGCGCCATTATCAGGTAGGCCGTCTGCGAATCGAGGATCTCCTTGAAGACCGGATCGCTTGCCGCATGCTCGGACAGCAGTTCTTTGTTGGCCTGTTTCATCGCCGAGATGATCTCCGGGGAGAACGTACGGATCTTGACTTCCGGATACTCCTTCTCGATCGATGCCCAGTTGACCGCGCTTTCGTGGTAAGAGCGCGCGTACATGTCGTAGGACGCGAATTGCATGGCGATGGTCAGAATTTTTTGCAGGTGCGGCGGCAGGGCGTCGAACTTATCCTTGTTCACCAGAAACTGCAGTTCGGTGGCGGGCTCATGCCAACCGGTGTAGTAGTAGGGCGCGATCTTCTGGAAACCCATGTTCAGGTCCAGCGACGGGCCCACCCACTCCAGCGCATCGATCGTGCCGCGGTCGAGGGCCGTGTACAGTTCCCCGGGGGCGATGTTGGTCACCACCACGCCCAGCTTGGACAGGACTTCTCCGGCAAATCCGGGGATACGCATCTTGAGCCCCTTTAAATCGTCCAGTGTATTGATTTCCTTGCGGAACCAACCGCCCATTTGGTTGCCCGTGTTGCCGCCGGGGAAGGAGTAAACCCCGTGGTCTGCGTACACCCTCTTCATCAGTTCCATGCCGCCACCATAGTAAAACCAGGCGTATTGTTCCGGGGCGATCATCCCGAACGGCATGGTAGTGAAGAACATCATGCTGGGGTCCTTGCCCTTCCAGTAGTAGGAGGCGGAGTGGCCCATTTCGTACTGGCCGGCATTGACCATGTCCAGGATCCCGAATGCCGCCTTGTGCTTGTTCGCCGAGTCGATCCGGATCTCCATCTCGCCGTCGGACATTTCCTTGACCAAATCGGCCATGGT
>JAPHSB010000268.1 GCA_026193295.1 Lysobacterales bacterium | reverse complement strand
GTCACCGCCAGCAGCATGGAAAAATGCTTGCGACTCATAATCCGCTGACCTCCTGCAGCGCCTGGTCCGGTCCCGGCCTCGTATGTGCCCGGTCCTGCCGGCGCCGCCGCCGCAGCCCGTAGATCAACGCGAACACCAGCACCGCCAGGGGAACCAACCCGATGTTGATGAGTTTGAGGCGCGTGCCGAGTCTGTCGATATCACTTTGCAGATCATGCTGGACCTGGCGCAGTTCGCGGCGAATTTCCAGCCTGCGGTCCATGAAGCGCTGGATTTCCTGCTGCTGCTCGTCGCTGATGATGGTCAACTCGCCCTCGCCCTTGGCGGCCTGCAGGTCACTCAAACGGCGTTCGGTTTCTTCCAGTTCCTGTTGCAGACCCTCCTCGGTCGCCCGGTAGGTTTGCTCGGCCGCCACGCGCAACTCGTCGACGCGGGTGAACGGCCGGGCTGAATTCGCCCGCGTGCGGATGCTGATCAGGTCGCGGTTACCCAGCATGTTGTCGACCGCGTTGACGGCAAGCGTGCCGTTGTCAGCGAACGCGGAGACGATGTCCTGGCCAAAGAACGGCTGGCGCTGCACCCACATGCGGTCGGTCAGCACGTCCGTGTCCGCGAACAGCAGCACGTTGATGCCCGCCACGACGGATTCGGCGAGGTGGCGATCGGCATAGCCTTCCGGCGCCTCGATCGAGGCCGCCGCGGGGCCCGCCACGCGCACGGCCAGGGCGAAGCGATCGCCGCTGGGATTGAAGCCCTCCAGCAAGGTCGCCGGATTACTCAGGAAGCGCAGCCGGGAAGCGTCCATGGAGGCAGCGTTCTCACTGCTCTGCACCAGCGCATCAAACCGCGTGCCGGCGCCTTCGATCGGTTCGAACCAACCGGTCGACGAGAAATTGACGACCTCCAGATCGGCGCTGACGATGTCGCTTTCATTCATGCCGGCTGCTGGCACTGACAAGATGCCAATGTGCCGCGTCCCCGCATTGCCGACGCCGTATTGCACGTCGCCCACGGCGCGCGCGGGATCGTATCCGACACCCCAGGCGGCAAGCAGCGACCCGAGACCCGAGGAACTACCGGCCTGCATCCTGGCCATGGGATCGTTGGGATCACCCTGGTCCGACTCGGCCACCGGGTCCAGGAACGCAATCAGGCGGCCTCCGCCCAGCACGAACTGCTCGACGCCGTACAGCAGGTTCGAATCCAGGTTCCGGGGATGCACCAGCATCAACACGTCCAGATCCTGCGGCAGCTCACCAGTTTTCGCGTCTATCTGTTCTATATCGAACAATTGATCCAGCTGCTCGTAGATCACCCAGGCCGGCCGCATGCCCTGCGTTGCGGGATCCCAGCCCGGCTGCATCGATAGCGTTGAAAGCAATCCCAGCTTCTTGCGCTCCGGGTTGCCCAGCGTCGAGATCATCTTGGCCAGGTCGTATTCGAGAAACTTCTCCTTGGACGGCTGCAGAAACGGCATGACCTGCATGTCGTCCAGGCTATTGCTTCCGGCGATCCCGAGGTACAGCGACTCGCCGGCCGCCCCGACCGGCGCCGCCTGTAAACCGAGCGCCGCGGCCTGGTCCTCTTCCTCGGAAAAGGGCGCCGGATCGACGCGGCGCACCGTCAGCTTGCCCGCGGCGTGGTTCTCGATCTCCTGCAGCAGCTCGTCGACGCGCTTCGCGTAACTGCGCACCTGGGGTATGTCCCTGCTGCTCGCCTGCGAGAAGTAGAAGTACAGGGTGACCGGCTCCTGCAGGCTTGCGAGCACGTTGCGCGTGCCATCGCTCAGCGTGAACAGCTGGTTTTCCGTCAGGTCGAATCGCAGGCCCCGCAGCAGGCTGCCCGACAGCATGTTGATGGCAACGAAAAGCACCAGCAGCAGAGCCAGCGATCCCAGCGAATAAATGGATTTTTTCTGCATTTCTGAACCCCTAATCCGCTTTTTTCATTTCAAGGACCATGGTGTTGGCCAGCAGCCAGACGACCATCACCAGCGCGAAGTAGACCAGGTCACGCAGGTCGATCACACCGCGGGAAATCGTCGAAAAGTGCGCCAGGAAACTGAACTCCGCGATCGCGTCGAGCAGCGGCTGGGGCGCCCACGACGAAAACAGGTCCATGACCATGGGCAGTCCGCTGACCAGGAAGCCGAAACACACCACCACCGACAGGATGAACGCCACCACCTGGTTGCGGGTCACCGCCGACATGCAGCAGCCGATCGCCAGGAAACCGCCTGCCATCAGCCAGCTGCCGATGTAGCCGGCCGCGATGACGCCATTGTCGGGATCACCCAGGTAGTTGACGGTGAGCCATACGGGGAACGTCAGCAGCAGCGCCAGGCCGACGAACAGCCAGGCCGCCAGGAACTTGCCCAGGACCGCCTGCCACAGCGTCACCGGCAGGGTGAGCAGCAGCTCGATGGTGCCCGAGCGGCGTTCCTCGGCCCACAGGCGCATGGCCATGGCCGGCACCAGGAACAGGTACAGCCAGGGATGGAAGGTGAAAAACGGGTCGAGATCCGCGATGCCGCGGTCATAGAAGGCGCCGATGTAAAACGTGAACGCAGCGGCCATGACCAGGAAAATCACGATAAACACCCAGGCGACCGGCGTGGCGAAATAGCCGGCCAACTCACGCCGCAGGACATTCGATACCGGGCTGGTGAAGTTGCTCATCAGGACACCTCCCCGCGCGTGATCTGGCGGAATACTTCGTCCAGCCGGCCTGCCTCCAGCCGTAATTCGGCGACCGCCCAGCGGTTTTCACGCACCGTGTCGGAAACGACCTCGAACAAACGCTGGCCCGGCGCCGGAAATACGGTGAGTTCGCCCTCTCGAAGCTCGACCTTGCGGGCCTGGGGCAACTCGCTGAGCACGCTGGCGACGCGCTCCGGCTGTTCGACCACCAGCGTAACCGCGTCGTGGTAGCGCGACCGGGCGATCAGGCCGGCCGGTGTGTCATCAACCAGCAAGCGGCCGTCGGCAATGATCATCGCCCGGTTGCACACGGCGTGTACTTCCTCCAGCAAGTGGGTGGAAATGACAATGATTTTCTCCTCCGCCATGTCACGGATCAGGTGCCTGACCTCGTGCTTCTGATTGGGGTCCAGGCCGTCTGTCGGTTCGTCCAGGATCAGTACCTGCGGGTCGTGGATGATGGACTGAGCCAGCCCAACGCGGCGTTTGAAACCCTTGGACAGCGTCTCGATGGGCTGCTCGACCACGCCCTGCAGGTTCAGGCGCTCGATGGCGGCCCCAGCCGCGTTCAGCGCGCGCTTGCCGGCGAAGCCACGGGCCCGGGCCACGAATTCGAGAAAAGCCCTGACGGTCATTTCGCCGTAACTGGGCGCCCCCTCCGGCAGGTAGCCGATGCAGCGCCGTGCCGCCAGGGAATCGGTCACGATGTCGTGCCCGTTGATCAAGGCCGTACCCGAACTGGGGGCCAGAAAGCCGGTCAGCATCTTCATGGTGGTCGACTTGCCGGCTCCATTGGGGCCCAGAAAACCGAGCACCTCACCGGTCCCGACCTCGAAACTCAATTGGTCCACGGCGACGAGGCTGCCGTAGTTCTTGCACAGCTGTCTCGCCTCTATCCTCAACTCACTCATCGGCATCCCTCGCAAGGTGCTTGTGCTTTAAGATTCCTGCCGCAATTTCTGGCCGGCCACCCGTAATTTCAAGCCCGCCCTTTCTTCGCGGTTTCAATAGCGGTATCTTGGCCGCCACCCGACGTTACGCAAACTCACGGACCCCATGGCCGCACCGGAACTGATCGAGCTCGACCACCTGCCAGCAGGACTGCTGGAGTGCCCGGCCTCCGCGCTCCACCAGCATTTGCGGGGACCCACGCTGATCACGCTGCGCGGTCAGCGGGAACAGCCGCTGGTCGTGTCCGTTCTGCAACACGGCAATGAGATCACCGGCTGGGAGGCCGTGCAGCGCCTCCTGAAAAGTCATTACCAGCATGACGAACTGCCACGCACACTGGTCATCCTCGTGGGCAACCCGCTGGCGGCGAAACACCGGTTACGCCGGCTCGACGAACAGCCGGATTTCAACCGCTGCTGGCCCGGCGGTAATGGTGTGGACCCGGAATACGCCGGATTGTTCCGCCGTATCCACGACCGGCTGCTGCAACTTCGGCCTCTGGCTTGCATCGATGTGCATAACAACACCGGGCTCAATCCGCATTATGCGGCCGTCAACCGGATCCGGTCCGATTATCTGCGGCTGGCCTCCCTGTTTTCATCCAAGGTAGTCTATTTCACGATGCCGGGCGGCACCCTCTCGCACTCGATGTCGGAGTTCTGTCCTTCGCTCACCCTCGAGTGCGGCCAGGCCGGGGAGACCCACGGCACGGACCACAGCCTGGCTTTTCTCGAGGCCTGCCTGCACCTCGAGGAAATCCCGCTCACGCCGGTCGATGCCGACGCGGTGCACCTGTTCCACATGGTCGCCACGGTCACGGTACGCGATGACGTGCTGTTTGGATTCGGGCGGGTGCCCGCCCAGCTGGCGTTTCGGGAAAACCTCGATCAGTTCAATTTCTGCGAACTGCCGGCCGGCACTTCGATCGGCGACCTGCGCAACGGCACGGCATCGCCGCTGGTCGCAGTCGATACCGAGGGGCTGGAGGTCACGGATTCCTATTTCCGCTTCGACCAGGGCGAGGTGCGCACCAGCCGCGACGTGATGCCGTCGATGCTCACGCAGGACCGCCGCGTGATTCAGCAGGACTGCCTGTGTTACCTGATGGAGCGGATTCACTTCGAGGACAACGAGGAAGTGACGGGAATCGATCCGCTGCCGGAAGGCATGGAGCGATCCGACAGCCCGAGCTCAGGGTGACTGACCGCGTATTTTCTTCGCGAGCTCGGCCGCCGGCATGACTAATGTCACTGGCGCGCGGGGCACGGAATGCCCAAATATGTCGACAGTGGATCAGAGGAGTAGAGCTTCATGAGCATGTGGACCGCCATTGTATTGATCGTGATCGCCGCGGTCGCCGGCGAGGCCTGGAGGCACCACATCAAGGCTCGCCAGGCCGCACCCGACCGCGACGCGCTGGAACAGCTGGCGCGGCGCCTCGATGCCCTGGACTCCGACCTTCGCGCGCGGGTCGAGACCCTCGAACGGATCGTCACCGACAACAAGGAAGACCTCAAGCGCCAGTTCGACAGCCTCGATAAAGCCGGCTGATATCCCTCCTCGATCAAATTTGACCGAGTTCGAAAGCCTTGAGTACGGCGCGGGTCCGGTCGCGCACCCCCATTTTCGACAGGATGTTGGACACGTGGTTTTTCACGGTGCCCTCCGCCACGCCCAGTGAGTTGGCGATTTCCTTGTTGCTGTAGCCCCCGGCCATCAGCCGCAGGATTTCGGTCTCCCGCTCGGTCAACGGGTCCGGCTGATCCAGGCTGGAAAACTGGTTTTGCAGATGCTCCAGCCCTTTCAGCAACCGCTGTGTCACCGCCGGCTTGACGATCGACCCGCCTTCTGCAACGGTCTTTATCGCGTTGACCAGGTCGGCGAGCGCAACGTCTTTCAGCAGGTAACCGCGCGCCCCGGACTGGATTCCGGCAAGCACCAGCTCGTCGTCGTCGAAGGTGGTCAGGATGATGGTCGGGGGCAGCGTGCCTTTTCCTGCCAGATCGCGCAGCACGTCCAGTCCAGACAACCCCGGCATGCGCATGTCCAGCAAAACAACGTCGGGATTGACCTCCGGGATCGTCCGGATCGCCTCCGCCCCGTCCACCGCTTCGGCGACCACCTCGATCTCAGCGGACAATTCCAACAGGCTGCGCACGCCTTTCCGCACCAGGTTCTGATCGTCTACCAACATCACCTTGATCATCGCAATTCCTCCATGGGCATCCACGCGCGCAAGGCAAAGCCAGCGCCGGGGCTTGTTTCTATATCCAATTCACCGCCGAGTTGCCGAAGGCGCTCGGCCATGCCATTGAGACCGTTACCCACCTCAACCTCGTCGACACCCCGGCCGTCATCACGGGCCGTCAGGGCCATGCCCTTGTCATCGTGCATCAAGCTGATCCACAGATTGCTGGCCTGGGCGTGGCGCACGCTGTTGGTGATCATTTCCTGCGTGCACCTCAGCAGCACCTGGGCGCGCACAGGGTCGGTCAGGGCCAGCGCTGACGGCAGGTCCAGGTGAATCCTCGGTTCCGGCGTGCCGCTGACCAGCGTGCGCAAGGCAGCCGCCAGGTCGACCTTGTCATCCAGTCGCATCTCGCTGACGACTTCGCGGACATCGGCCAGCAGCAGCTTGGCCAGCGAATGCGCCTGCTGTACGTGCTCCAGCGCCTTGCCCTCGACCAGGTGGGTCGCGACTTCAAGGTTGAGGGTGAGGGCCGTCAGGTGATGACCCACCAGGTCATGGAGTTCACGCGCGATGCGCACCCGCTCCGCGATGCGGGTGTTGTCGGCCAGCAATGCCTGCGTCGCACGCAATTCAGAGTTTACCTTTCTCAGCTCGTCCCGGGCGGCGTGCTGACGCAGAGCGATCATGCCGGTCATGAACGCGAACCCGGAAATCCCCAGGAACAGGCCGCCCGTCAACGCCGCATCGGCGAACGCGATGTCCGGGATGTTGTGGAGCACCAGCACCAGCAGCAGGTTCTGTCCGACCAGCCAGCCCAGCGCCAGCGCCACGGGCAGGATCCATGGCAGCAACCCGGCGACAACCAGCAGCAGGATACCGCCCAGTGCGGTCTGCGCGACGACGCTGACGCCGAGGGCGCTGACGGTCAAAACCGAAACCGTCAAGAGACGGTGGGCCAGG
>JAPHSB010000134.1 GCA_026193295.1 Lysobacterales bacterium | reverse complement strand
TTGGACGCTACGTAACTGGCATCGATCGCAACCCGCGCCAGGCGCTGCGACAGGTCATCGTGCAGTTCGCGGGCGATGAGCCGGCGCTCGTCCTCATGGGCCGTGATCAGCCGGCGGCTCAGGTTGACGCTCGCGCGTTCGGCCCGCTGGCGGCGCCGGTACTCCAGCAGAAGAGCGCCCACCAGCAGGGATTGCGCCACGAACACGAACGCTGCCAAGACGATCCAGCCAGTGTACTGTTCCCATAGGGTCGGTGGCCGGAAACGCAAGGTGCTGCCTGGCGGCAGCCGATCGGCGCCAATGCCCCATGCCTGGAGTTCCGGCCAGGCGTAATCGGGCTGACTCAGGCCGACGACCTTCCAACGTTGCTCCCTCGAGTTCTTGCGGAGCATGTCTTCAGCCGTCGATGCCATCTCACGGCCAATTTTGTCGAGCTGAATGAGTCGGCCACCCACGATGCCCCGGCCGAGCAAATCATCGAAGGGGCCAAAAACCGGTGCGCTGCTGGCCGCCCGGACGAGCGCGAGCCCGGAGTAGTCTTCCAGGTAGAGCCCGTTCACATCACTGTTGAATAGACCGTAGAACACCGCAGATCCCTCCGGCAAGCCGGCGAGCCTGCGCTGCAGGGTTCCCAGCGCCAGGTCATTGGTGTACTCCACGCCAATTCGGCCGGAGTAGGGCTGGAGCTCTATCTTCGCCAGGCCAGCGAGTCTGCGCTCCAGCTCTGACGCTCCGAAAACCATGATGAGACGCGAAGTCTCGGGCAGCAGGCCCAGGATGTCTTCGACCGTGTCGGCGAACGAGAACCGGGTGACAACTGCGCCATCGCCGGGACGAAGCTTGTCTGCATCCACCGTGAATTCTGCCGCCACGGCAAGGAGCGGCGATTCCATGGAGACCGAATCCCTGTTCGCCATCCAGAAGCTGATGGCCGGTGGCCCGATCGCTACAACCAGGTCTGGCGGCGAATCGCGATACGAGACCCGCAACAGGCGCGCTTTCAGCTGGTCCTGGCTCTGATCATTGTCGTTTCGCTGGTCGAGATCGTACTGGCGAAAGGCGACAGGCAACGCGTACCTGTGCTCCAATTCTTCCGTGAAGACCTCTCTGGCGCGGGCGTACGGCGCGGTACCCGTGTCATAACTGTTCAGGATGAGGATCAAAGGGGCGCCGTCTGGCTGCGCCAGCACGGGCAGCGCCGCCAGCATCAAGCCGGCCCAGACGGCTGCCTGGAAACCGAGGATCAGAAAGGTCCGGTGCATGCAGCCATTCTGAGGGGGTTGTCCGGGCGCCGCAACCGGCCCCCAACAGGGGCGCCGTATTGCCAGAACCGACTTCCGATGCGCGTCATCGACAGCGGAGGCGAATCTGTGTGCGGACAGGCGCACGTCGCGTGCTTTGGCATCCGCCGGAAAACGGGTACATTGTTGCGATGAGCAACCCGCGTTCCGAAGTGCGGCCGCCCAAGGTGGCGCGCAACAATCTTTTGCGGGAGCGCGGGATCGAATTCAGCGGGTAAACTGATGGACCTGGTGCCTTACGCCATCCCCTTCTTCCTGCTTGCAATCGCGGTTGAGCTGGGTTGGAACGCCTGGAAGAAAGCGGGCTACTACCGCAGCAACGACGCGATCAACAGCCTGAGCCTCGGCGTCCTGAGCACCGCCAGCAAGCTGGTGCTGATCGATATCGCCGGACGGGTCTACGGCTGGGTACAGCAGGACCTGGCCATTGTGCAGTGGACCCTCGATGGCTGGCTGTCACTGGTGGTCGCCTTCGTCGCCTACGATTTCTGTTATTACTGGTTCCACCGCATCAGCCACGAGCGAAGGATTTTCTGGGCCGCCCACGTCGCCCATCACCAAAGCGAAGAATACAACCTGACGACGGCGCTGCGCCAAACCAGCACCGGGTTCCTGCTCGGCTGGCTGTTCTATGTTCCCTGCTTCATGCTGGGCATGCCTGCGGACGTGTTCGTAACCGTCGCCAGCGCCAACCTGGTCTACCAGTTCTGGGTGCACACGCGCTTCGTCAGGACGCTGGGGCCGCTCGAATACGTGCTGGTTACACCGATGAACCACCGGGTGCACCATGCCCGCAATCCCGAGTACATCGACAAGAATTACGGCGGCTTTTTCATCCTGTGGGACCGCCTGTTCGGTTCCTACAAAGCCCAGGACAGCCGGGTGCCGATCGACTACGGCATCACCCGCGGGTTGAACAGCTGGAACCCGCTGTGGGCCAACCTGCACGTTTACGCCGACATGCTGCGCGACACGATCAGCACGCCCCGGCTGGGGGACAAGCTACGGGTCTGGTACGGCCGCACGGGTTTCGTACCGCCGGGCGTCGACAAGCCACCGGTTCAGCCCGGCAATCATTACGACCCACCCGTTAGCCGGACTCTCAAGTTATATGCGAGCGTGCAGTTCGCCGGCCTCATCGCGGTCGGCCTGGCGATGACCTACGGGTCGGATCGGCTGGGTGCCGAAGGCCTTGCATTGCTGTACGTCTACCTGCTGGCCTCGCTGGTGATCCTCGGCTGGCTGCTCGAACGGCGCAAACCGGCCTGGGAATGGCTGCGCCTGCTGGGCAGCCTGCTGCTGATTGCCCTGCTGCCGCTGCCGCCCTCGCTGCAGTCACTGCTGCCGGCGCTGGTGCTGGTTTCGGGCGTGGCCTGGTTTTTCGTCAGCCGGCAGGGCAAAGACCGGATGCAGCCAGCCGTTTGAGCGCAGGAAGGAGCGCGCGCGAAATCGGCGGGTAGCCGCGACTTTCCAGCATCGATTCCGGCGACGGCGGTCTGATCGGGCCGCTGTCATTCAACGATCTTGTACACGTACAGCTCGTGTATCTCGCGGTCGTAGCCCGGGTACAGCCCCTTGGGCATGCCCAGCACGATGCGTTTGCCACGATTGGCCAGCACGATCATCTCGCCGGCTGCGTCATCGAACGTAATCCCCTCGATCTCTCCCACTTGCCGAAACTCGTGAAAGGCATGCGCATGCGTGACGTAGGCGGCGCTGTCCCGCACCCCGGCCGGCACCCGCCAGAGATTATCGACCTCCTGGTCTTCGGCGTCCCCGTCGTCCGCGGTCAGGTACAAAAATCCAGCATGGTAGGCCACACCCTGCTGCCACTGCGGCGGCGCGCGCAGGTGCAGGCGGGCCGCGTAGGCGCCGCTGTCCAGCTCGTAACGGTAGAGATAGCGGCCGTTGACCCAATCGGACAGCCAGATGCTGTTGTCGGCCGCATCGATGGCGACACCGCTGACCTCGACCTGGCCCGACGCCGGCTCCCAGGGGATTGAGCGCCTGTAGCGGAGCGTGACGGCATCGTAAACGGCAATCTGGATGTCCTTGCCCTGCCCGTCCTCGAAGAACTCGACACCGGCATACAGCTCGCCGTTGTGCACATCGATATCCCCGATGTGATTGCCGGCCCGTGGCAGGTCTTGCAATGCCGCCTCGTTCCCGACCAGCAACCCGCCTGATTTGCTGTAGACATAAAGCGAGGTGTTGCCGCTGACGAAGTAGCGCTCGCCGTCGGTGGCCACGCCCTGGCGGCCTGCTACCTCGATCACGCGCAGTAATTGGTAGCCGGCCGCAGCAGGGATCTCGCTGCCGGCGGCGATCGCGTGCCAGCCGAACAACGAGAGGAACAGCACGGTGCTTGAAAACCTGGGCATTTGCTTACCTCCGAATGACACCTTGGCCTGCTGCCGGGCGGCAGCTATTCAGTTGTACCGCGGCTGGAACGCGTGCAGCGTATCCTGACCCGGCTGGATGAGGCCATAGCTCGACTCGGGTATTTCGTTCCACACGCCGGCGATATCGCCAAGCGGCTCGGAAACGACCAGCCGCGACTCATCCGACAGCCGCTGGAATTCCGGGTTGTCGGGATGTTCGCTACGCAGGGTTTTGACGCCGGTGCTGTAGAACAATGTCCGGCTGTGTCGCTCACTCGAGTAGCGAAACGCCCAGATATTCGCCCCATTGGTGGTGGCGACCGTCATCTGCACCGGATGTTCGACGCCATGCTTGCGCCCG
>JAPHSB010000305.1 GCA_026193295.1 Lysobacterales bacterium | reverse complement strand
TTTGTTCGCTTTTTCCACAACCACGGCCTGCTCAGCGTGAACGACCGTCCGACCTGGCGCGTGATCAAGGGCGGTTCGCGCCGCTACGTGGAAAAACTGGTGGCGGGCCATCGCGACCGCATCCGGCTCAACGCGGCGGTGGAATGGATCCGCCGGCATCCCGAATACATCGAGGTAAAAGCCGCCGGCGCCGAACCCGAACGCTTTGACCGCGTGTTCCTGGCCTGCCACAGCGACCAGGCGTTGCGCCTGCTGGCCGACCCCACGCCACAGGAGCGCGCCGTGCTGGGCGCCATCGACTACCAGCTGAACGAGGCCGTATTGCACACCGACGCCTCCCTGATGCCGCGCCGCCGCCGGGCCTGGGCCGCGTGGAACTACCACGTGCCCGAAGCTGCCGAAAACCCGGAAGGCAAGGTGATGCTGACCTACAACATGAACATCCTGCAAGGCCTCGATGCACCGGTGGAGTTCTGCGTTACCCTGAATCACTCGCAGGCCATCGATCCGGGCAAGGTGATCCAGACCATCGAATACACGCACCCGATCTTCACCGAGCGGGCCATAGCCGCCCAACAGCGGCACCGCGAAATCAACGGCGCCCGCCGCACCTACTTCTGCGGCGCTTACTGGCGTTACGGTTTCCACGAGGACGGCGTGGTCAGCGCGTTGAACGCCCTGGAACACTTCCATGACGACCTGCCCGATGCCAGGTTACATGTCGATGAACAGCAGTATCTACTTCGGACAGGTTAGGCACCGGCGCATGGCGCCGGTGGAACACGCCTTCAGCTACCGCATGTTCATGCTGTACCTGGACCTGGCGGAACTGCCACGCCTGTTCGAGCGCCGCTGGTTCTGGTCGGTGCGCCGCCCGGCGCTGGCCCGTTTTCGGCGCGAGGATCACTTCGGCGATCCCGCGGTGCCGCTGGAGCAGAGTGTGCGCGACCTGGTAGCCCGCGAGACGGGACAGCGCCCGGATGGCCCGATTCGACTGCTGACCCACCTGCGTTACTTCGGTTACGTGTTCAACCCGGTCAGCTTTTATTACTGTTTCGATGCGGACGATACCCGCGTGGAAACCATCGTCGCCGAAGTCACCAACACACCGTGGGGCGAGCGCCACTGCTATGTCCTGCCGCAGCGCATGAATGCCGGCCGGGATGGCCACGGCCGTTACTTCCCCGAGAAAGTGATGCACGTTTCGCCCTTCATGGAAATGGACGTGGCCTATGACTGGCGCTTCAATGCGCCCGGCGAGATGCTGACCGTCCACATGGAAAACGCCCGCGAGGGCAGTAAAATCTTCGATGCGACCCTGGTGCTGAACCGGAAAGAAATCAGCGCCGTGTCACTGGCCCGGGCCCTGGCCGCCTATCCTCTGATAACGCTGAAAGTGATGGCGGCCATCCACTGGCAGGCGCTGAAGTTGTGGATCAAGGGCGCGCCGGTGCATGACCATCCCGGCAAGAGCCGGCCGGCCGTGGAGGAGGTTCGATGAAATCCGTTTCGCTCGTTTCACCGCGTCACCTGGCGGGCACCGTCAAGCCCAGCGCGCTCGACGGACTGGCGCGGCGCATCGTTTTACGCCAACTGGAGCGGCTGGATCGCGGTAACCTCCGGCTGACCGATGGTGCGGACACCTACCACTTTGGGGCGGCTGACCGCAGCGGGATCGCGGCGCACATCACGGTGGCCGACCCCCGCTTCTACAGTGAACTGGCCTTCGGCGGCTCGATCGGCGGCGGCGAAGCCTACTTGCACGGTTACTGGCACTGCGACGACCTGGTCGCGCTGGTGCGGTTGCTGCTGCAGAATCGGCCCGTGCTGGATGGCATGGAAGGCGGCGCGGCCCGCTTCACCATCCCCTTGCAGAAGCTGTTTCACTGGGTCAACCGCAACACCCACGAGGGCGCGCGGCGCAATATCGCCGCACACTATGACCTGGGCAATGACTTCTTCTCGCTGTGGCTGGACGAAACCATGATGTATTCGTCCGCCATCTTCGAGCGGCCGGACATGAGCCTGCACGAGGCGCAGCAGGCGCGGCTGGACCGCATCTGCAACCAACTGCAGCTCAAACCGGATGATCACGTCGTGGAGATCGGTACCGGCTGGGGTGGCTTCGCACTGCATGCCGCCCGGCACTACGGCTGCCGGGTGACCACGACCACGATTTCGGCCGAGCAATACGAATTGGCTTATCAACGCGTGGTGGACGCCGGCCTGCATGATCGGATCACCCTGTTGCTGGACGATTTCCGTGACCTCGAAGGGCAGTACGATAAGCTGGTCTCGATCGAAATGATCGAGGCGATCGGCCACGACCTGTTCGTCCCGTACTTCCGCAAGTGCAGCGCATTGCTGAAGCCGGATGGAGTCATGCTGATCCAGGCCATCACTATCGCTGACCAGCAATACGAGGAGTATCGCAAGTCGGTCGACTTTATCCAGCGCTACATTTTTCCGGGCGGCCACTTGCCCTCGGCGGCTGTCATGACAGATACCGTGGCCCGGCATACCGACATGCGGCTACTGGCGCTGGAAGATATCGGGTTGCACTATGCGACCACCCTCAATCGGTGGCGTAAAAATTTCACCGCGCAGCTGGATCAAGTGCGCCACATGGGCTACCCGGAACCGTTCATCCGCATGTGGGAGTACTACCTCTGCTACTGCGAGGGCGCTTTCCTCGAGCGGGCGATCTCGGACCTGCAGGTTGTCTTCAGCAAACCCCAGTGCCGGATGCAGTTGCTGTAGGACCGAATTCATTCGGGAAATTCAGCGCAAGATGATCGCGGCTGAAGCCGCTCCCACGGGAATGTCGATGCAATTTGAAACCATCACCGTCAACGACCTCATGCAAACGGGCTACAGCTACCGGCTGACCGAGCCTGAGGGCGAGAACTTCCACCCGGACTTCAAGCCCGAGCTGACCCCGGCGCAGATGCTCGCGATGGGGGTGTTCGGCGGCAAGTACCTGACCGACTGCCGCGAGGAATTCCCGGCTGCCTGGTTCGCAAAGGCCAAGCTGAGCCCCGTGCGCCGCGACCCGGAACTCAACTTTTTCGGCGTCGATGCCTCGAAGCCCCTGTCTTACTGGCTGGAGAAGGGCTGGATCTGGCCGGACGACCCGCGCGGCTGGTTCCAGTGGTATTGCCGCTACTACCTGGGACGCCGCTGCGAGGACGACGCCCGCCAGGTTGCGCGCTGGAAAAACATGACCCGCCACATCGCCCAGATCCGCAAGAACTGCGTCAAGGGTGACCTGCTGTGCCGCCCGCGCCAGCGCCAGGCGCTGCTGCACTGGGCTTACGATTCACGGCGGTTTTGAGATGATGGAGAAACCTTCATGAAATCACTG
>JAPHSB010000037.1 GCA_026193295.1 Lysobacterales bacterium | reverse complement strand
TGATCGACCTGTTGACCGATTCCGGCACCTCCAGCATGAGCGCCCACCAATGGGCCGCGCTGATGCAGGGCGACGAGTCCTACGCCGGCAGCCCGGCTTTTTATCGCTTCAAGGCGGCGGTCGAAAACCTGATGCCGTTCAAGTACCTGATCCCGACCCACCAGGGGCGGGCCGCCGAGAGCATCCTGTTTACCGTGGTGGCCCAGCCGCACCATGCGGTGCCCAACAACACCCATTTCGACACCACGCGCGCAAATGTCGAGGCACAAGGCGCCGAGGCCGTGGACCTGGTCATCCCGGAGGGGCGCAAGCCCGAACTGGAGCACCCCTTCAAGGGCAACATGGATATCCCGGCGCTGGAGCGCTTCATCGAAGAGCGCGGCGCGGAGAACATACCGCTGTGCATGCTGACCGTGACCAATAATTCCGGCGGTGGCCAGCCGGTGTCGATGGAAAACATTCGCCAGACCCGTGAAGTCTGCGACCGGCACGACATACCGCTGTTTATCGACGCCTGCCGCTTCGCCGAGAATGCCTGGTTCATCAAACTGCGCGAGCCGGGCTACCAGGACACGCCGGTCATCGATATCGTGCGGGAAATGTTCTCCTACGCCGATGGCTGCACCATGAGTGCCAAGAAGGACGGCCTGGCCAACATCGGCGGCTGGCTGGCCATGAACAACGAAGACTGGGCAGTGCAGTGCCGCAACCGGCTGATCCTGACCGAGGGTTTCTCGACCTATGGCGGGCTGGCCGGGCGCGATCTCGAAGCGATCGCGGTTGGACTCGAAGAGGTCGTGCAGGAGGATTACCTCAACTACCGCATCGCGTCCACCGCGTACGTCGAGCGCCACATCTCCGCGGTCGGCGTGCCGACCATGAAGCCGGCCGGCGGCCACGCCGTCTACATCGACGCCCGCCGCTTCCTGCCGCACATCCCGCCGCTGCAGTATCCCGGGCAGGCTTTGGCCGTCGAGCTATATCGGCACGGCGGCATCCGCGGCTGCGAGATCGGCACGGCGATGTTCGGCCTGAGGCCGGACGGTAAGGAAGAACCGGCTCACATGGACCTGGTTCGGCTGGCCATACCACGCCGCATGTACACGCAGAGCCAGATGGACTACGTCGTTGAAGTAGTGCAGGAGGTCTGGGAGCACCGCGAGCAGATGCACGGCATGAAATTCATACGTCAGCCCAAGGCCCTGCGGCATTTCACCGGGCGGTTTGCCTTCGTGGAGGAATGAGCCAGCGAGTTGGATGCCATCGGCTTGCGATTGATTACCCTCGTGGCAGGACCCACCTAGCCGGTAACCCGAACAAGGAAACATCATGGGCGCTTTCAAGCAGCCGCACGGCGGCGAACTCAAGGATCTCTACCTGCCTGAACACCTGGCCGACGAGGTCAAGCAGCACGCCAGTGAGTATCCCTCCTGGGACCTGACACCCCGCCAGCTGTGCGATCTCGACCTGCTGCTGAACGGCGCGTTCTCGCCGCTCGAGGGTTTTTTGGGCAAAGCCGACTACAAGAAAGTCTGTGATGACATGCGGCTGGAAAGCCGCGTGCTGTGGCCCATTCCGATCACGCTTGACGTCAGCGAAGCCTTCGCCGAAGGCATCGCAGCCGGCACCACCATTGCCCTGCGTGACGCCGAGGGCGTGCTGATCGCCACCATGGATGTCTCAGATGTCTGGACCCCGGACAAGCAGAGCGAAGCGAAGCGCGTGTTTGGCACCACCGACGACACGCATCCGGGTGTGGACTACCTGTTACACCGGGCCGAACCGGTCTACCTCGGCGGCCGGGTACACGGCGTGGAGCCGCCGACATTTTATGATTTCAAGTTGCTGCGCGATACGCCATCGGAACTCCGCGGCCGCTTCCGCAAACTCGGCTGGCGCAAGGTCGTCGCCTTCCAGACCCGCAACCCCCTGCACCGCGCCCACCAGGAACTGACCTTCCGCGCCGCACGCGAAGTGGACGCCAACCTGCTGATCCACCCGGTGGTCGGCATGACCCGACCGGGCGACATCGACCATTTCACGCGCGTCCGCTGTTACGAGCACGTGCTGGAGGAGTACCCGGAGCAGACCACCACGCTGAGCCTGTTGAACCTGGCCATGCGCATGGCGGGCCCGCGCGAAGCACTGTGGCACGCGATCATCCGCAAGAACTACGGCTGCACGCACCTGATCGTCGGCCGCGACCACGCCAACCCCGGCAACGACCGCAACGGCGAGCCGTTTTACGGCCCCTACGACGCCCAGGAACTGTTCAGGCAGCACGAGCGGGAACTCGACATCACCATGGTCCCGTTCAAGGAAGTGGTCTACGTCGAGAACAAGGCCGAGTACCTCGCAGCGGACGAAACCGAGCCCGGCGACAAGGTGCTGAACCTGTCCGGCGCCGAGTTCCGCCGGCGTCTGCGCGAGGACCTCGAAATTCCCGAGTGGTTTTCCTTCCCCAAGGTCATAGACGAACTCCGGCGTGCACATCCGCCTAAGTATCAACAGGGTTTTACGGTGTTTTTCACCGGCCTTTCCGGCTCAGGCAAGTCCACGATCGCCAACGCCCTGATGGTCAAGCTGCTGGAGGACGGCTCTCGTCCGGTGACCCTGCTGGACGGCGACATCGTTCGCAAGAACCTCTCCAGCGAACTGACCTTCTCCAAGGAGCACCGTGACCTGAATATTCAGCGCATTGGCTTCGTCGCCAACGAGATCACCAAGAACCGGGGCATCGCCATCTGCGCGCCGATCGCCCCCTACACGCACACCCGGCGCCTCGTGCGGAAAATGATCAGCGAGCACGGCGGGTTCATCGAGGTCTTCGTCGCCACGCCGCTGGAAGTCTGCGAAGCGCGCGACCGCAAGGGCCTCTACGCCAAGGCCCGCGCAGGCATTCTCAAGGGGTTCACGGGTATCGATGACCCGTATGAAGAACCGGTGAATGCGGAAATCGTGCTCGACACGCAGGAACTCAGCCCGGACCTCGCGGCCCATCGCGTGCTGATCACGCTGGAGAAGCTGGGATACCTGCGGTAGCTGCGGCCCTTGTCCGCGGATGATCGCAGACCAGGATCGCCGCAGCGCACGGGCGTTGTTAAGATGAGCGGGTGAAACGTCTTCTTCTTGCATTGCTGGTTTTGCACCTGGCCGCCTGCTCCAGCATGCAGCCGGTCCGTGTCAGCGACCTCAAGGGCAACGCGGCGCCGGCCGAGGTGCGCGAGGGCGATCGTGTGGAAGTCACCACCCGCGACACTGAGAAGTTCGAGTTCACCGTCACCGAGATCAACGAATTCGGCCTGGGCGGCAAATTCGGTTTCATCCCCTACGAAAGGATGCGGTCACTCAGCGTACGGCAGCCGGGCGGGAACTATGAAGACGCCGGCTACTGGCTCGGCATCCTGCTGGGAACGGCGCTGTTCGTCGCCCTCATCGCCAACGCCGATTCGGTCAGCGTCTGCTCACCCGGGCCATGCCCCAGCCCGCAACCCTGAGCCACGCACACGATGCTCGCTATCTCGCGTCCCGGCCGCTGCTTGGTGCTGACCTTCGTAACGGTCCTGCTGTTTGGCTGTGGCACACTACCCGAAGCGACGCATGAATCGCCCGAAGGCAGTAAAGCAATGAACGAATTCCTGGTTATTGCCCATCGCGGGGCCTCTGGCTACCTGCCGGAACATACGCTCGAGGCTGTGGCCATGGCTCATGCCATGGGAGCCGATTACATCGAGCAGGACGTGCTGCTGACCCGCGATGACCGGCTCATCGTGCTGCACGACCTCTATCTGGATGCCGTCACTGACGTGGCCGAGCGATTTCCGGGCCGCCAACGGGCGGATGGACGCCACTACGCCATCGACTTTACCCTGGAAGAAATCCGGACACTGCGGGTTCATGATCGAGTGAAGGCTGATGGCCGCCCCGCCTTTCCGGGCCGCTTTCCGGAAGACAGCCGGATTTTCAGCGTCCCGACCCTCGAAGAGGAGATTGAGCTGATTCAGGGGTTGAACCGCTCGACCGGCCGCGTGGCCGGTCTCTACATCGAACCCAAATCACCGGCCTGGCATGCCGGCGCAGGCAAGGACCTGATGGCGGCGGTGCTCGGCTTGCTCGCCCGCTTCGGCCTGGCGGACGCGGAAGACAAGGTGCTGCTTCAATCCTTCGATAGTGACGCCCTGCGTTACGCGCGCGAGGATCTGCAGTGCCGGTTACGCATGGTGCAGCTGATCGGCGAGAACAGCTGGGATGAAAGCCCTACAGACTTCGATTTGCTGCGCTCCGCGGAGGGCCTCGCCGAGGTGGCCGAATATGCGCAGGGCATTGGACCCTGGTTACCCCAAGTCGTTGATATTAATAATATTGACACATCTGATATATCAGATATGGTCAACCATGCACACCAGCTGGGGCTGTTCGTGCACGCTTATACGCTGCGGGCAGACCAGTTGCCGCGCGGAGTCGGCTCGATGGCCAACGCCGTGCGCATTCTGGTCGACCGGGCCGGCCTCGACGGCGTGTTCACCGACCACCCGGACCAGGTTATCGCGCAGCTGCCGGCGCGGGAATTGCCGTAGGACCGAATTCATTCGGGAATTTTCGTCGCAACAGAAAAACACCTTCCCGAATGAATTCGGTCCTACATGAGGACGCTGAAGCAGGCCGACCCTCGCCGCCGATATAGAATGCCCCCATGAGCGACCGCAAGCCCCCTGCAAAATCCCGGGTCCCGACGACCCGCCTGGGCCGATTGGTTCGGTTGGGTTTCACTGCGGGCGAGCTCGCCCTCGGCGGCGTCGCCGAGGGGGTGCGCCGGCTGGGCCGGGTGACGCCCGACGACGCGATCAACGTGTTCCTGACGGCCACCAATGCCGAAAAACTGGCCCACCGCCTGGCCGGCATGCGTGGGGCGGCCATGAAAATGGGCCAGATGCTGTCCATGGAAAGCGCCGACATCCTGCCGCGTGAATTCACCGACGCATTGGCGACGCTGCGCGATTCGGCGAACCGCATGCCACGCAGCCAGGTGCGCGGCGTCCTGGGCCGCGAATACGGCAAGGGCTGGGAGTCCCGCTTCGAGTCCTTCGACTACGAGCCGGCCGCCGCAGCCTCCATCGGCCAGGTGCACCGGGCCGTCACGCGGGACGGCCGTAAGCTGGCCCTCAAAATCCAGTACCCCGGCGTTGCCAAGAGCATCGGCAGCGACGTCGACAACATGGCGATGTTCCTGCGCATGGCCAGGATCCTGCCGATCGAGATGGACATCAGCGGCATCATCGCCGAGGTCAAACGGCAGTTGAAGGAAGAGGCGGATTATCTTATCGAAGCCGAACATCTACGTACCTACCACCGGCTGGTCCGCGACGAGCCCGGGTTTGTCGTGCCCCGGGTGCACGAGGATCTCACGACCAAGCGCATCCTGGCGATGGACTTCCTCGAAGGCGTGCCGCTGGAATCCCTCGGTCGCCCGGGCGTGGCGCAGAAAGAGCGCGACCGCTGCGGCGCGCTGCTGCAGGGCCTGCTGTTCCGCGAACTGTTTGAATTCCGGACCATGCAGACCGATCCAAACTTCGCCAATTACCTGTATCGTGAAGAGGACGGCCGTATCGTATTGCTCGATTTCGGTTCCACTGCCTACTTCTCAAAAGAGTTTACCGAGCGTTACGGCAAGATCTCGCGCGCACTGATCGATGGTGACGCCGGCGCCACGCGCCGGTACGCGGAAGCCATCGGCTACCTGCGATCCTCGGACAGCCCCGAGCACGCCGAGCGCGTCCTCAAGGTCATTCGACTGGCTTGCGAACCCATCTGCCACCGCGGCGTTTACGATTTCGGCGCCTCCGACCTGATCGCCCGGGCGCGGGACGCGGGCATCGAGATGCTGTTCAACAGCCAGGGGGAATGGAAGGCGCCCCCGCCGGAAACGGTGTTCCTGCACCGCAAGCTGGTGGGTTCGTTCCTGGCCTGCGCGCGTATCCAGGCGCGCGTGCGCGTCCAGGACCTGATCAGCCTGTACCTGTAGGACCGAATTCATTCGGGATGGTTTTTTTGGCCGTATGAATCCCGAATAAATTCGGTCCTACGGGCGGCGGCGGCGCCTGCGGTTGCGCCGGCCACCGGCGCCAACCGCCGCCGCGCTTTCGGGCGGGGGCGGCAACTCGGGCAGGCTGTCCTGCGATTGCAGGCCGGCGAGGATCAGCTCACGCATCGCCTTGTCGATGGCCGGGTCGGTCTCGAACGGCTTGTACGCCGCCAGGCGCTTCCCGACCTGCTCGGTGGCTCGGGCAACCAGGTCCGGACCCTTGGTCTTGTCAGAAGTGTCGCGGGTCGTCCGATCGATGACCGGGTCGGTCAGGTAGAGCTCCCGCGGCCAGTGTTCCAGGGTCTGGGCGGCGGTGATCAGGTGCCCCTCCTTCATCAGGTGGTCCACCAGGTGTTGGCTCGGCAGGTCGTCCAGCGGCCGGATTTCGCGGCAAAAGTGCAGCGCCTGGCCGCACACTTCGTTGTCGAACACCAGCTTTGGAAGGCTGAAGGTCAGCACGAAATCGAGCATGCCCGGCCCGGCGACCGAGTTGACGCCGGCCAGTGCGGCGAGCAGCGCGCTGCTGAAGGATTCGCCGCCGGCCTGGGCGTCCAGCTCCTTGCCATCGCTCAGCGCCATGTAGGCCTGCGAGGGCAGCCCGAGGTATTTGGCGATGGCCACGTAGGCCACGTCCAGGTGCTGCGCCTCGATCGCCGCCATCGGCGAACTGGCCGCCTTCATGTGGAAGGTGGCCGGGGCGCCGCCGAACAGCACCGGATGCCCCGGGTGCAGAACCTGTGCCATGGTCAGCCCGGCCAGCACGTCGACACAGTGGAACACCAGGGCGCCGACCAGCGTCACCGGCGCGATCAGTCCCATCAGGGTGACCGGGACGATTTCCACGGGAATCCCGGCCTCGACGCAGTCCAGCAGGTTCTGGCAGGAATCTTCGCCGAAGCGGAAATTGCCGGTGGCCGTGATCGTGAATACCGACATCGGCCGCGCCCGCAGATCACTCGCGTCGCTCCGGAACATCTGCAGCAGGCTGACCAACCGGGGAATTCCGTGTTCGCTGAACGCACCGGAAGCCACTGGCCGCTTCGAGTTCACCAGCGACATATACAGGCGCCACGCGTCCGAAACCTGCGGTTCTATGTCGCGGGTCGAGAACGCCGTGGCCAGGTAACCGATGTTTTCCAGCCCGTCGGCCAGGCGCACATACTCGACGAAATCCGCGGAGCTCGCCAGCCGCGTTTCCCCCGTGTGTCGGTCGAGGATCTTCAGGCCGCTGGAACCGGGCACGAAATTGACATTCCAGCCACCCAGCTCGGCATGCGGCGCGCCGTCGCGGTCATACAGGGTGAAGGTCTCCGGCGCCGTCTCGATGGCCTTGCGCACGATATCCCGCGGAAACAGGATGCGCAGACCACTGGCGTCGGTCGGCAAACCATGGTCCAGCAGGCGTTGCCGCATGCGCTCGCCACGGACTTCCATGCCGGTCTCGGCCAGGATCCGGCCGGCCTCGGCCAGGATGCTTTCTATCAGGTCCTCACTTAGGACGTTCAGGGTGGGCCGCATTTCAGTCTTCCAGGTCGATGTCGACCATCAGTTCGTTGGCCAGTTCTTCCATCTCGTCCCGCAGGCGCTCTGGCGACACCTCCTCCGGCACCAGGATTCGGGCATGTGCGACGAACAGGCTTTCCCCGGACATGGATGCGCTCTGCACCGTGGTTTCCAGCTCCTGCACGTTGATGCCGAGACGGGCCAGCACTCCGGTGATCTCGTGCACGATACCCGGGTGATCCTGGCCAACCAGTTCGATGCTGTACTCCTTGGCGCCTTCAGGCCGCGCCGGCTTGCCCGATCTTTGGGCGACGATCTGCATGCCGCCGGCCTCCAGCGAATCCAGCACCCGCAGAAACGAAGCGGCCCGGTCTTCGGGTACTTCGGCCAGCAGGATCCCGGCGAACTTTCCCGCCAGGGTCATCATGCTGCTCTCGGTCCAGTTGCCACCATGGGTGGCCAGCGCGTCGGAGAGATCCTCGACGATACCGGGCTGGTCGTCGGCGACAACGGTCAAAACAATGGAGGCGTTACTCATCGGGTGCTCCGTCATGGGTAAGCAACAGCATAGGGAATTCAGGCTCCCGTGTGAAGACTCCCCGGCAAGCCGCGGGTGCAGGGTCGGCCGTGGTGATCCGGCGCTTTCTGACGCAAGTCAAGACGGACTGCGACAGGTATTCATAACATGTGCGATCTTTGGAAAATTGGGTTCAGGTAACCGGAGAAAACAGCATATGAACATCAAGACAGCACTTTGCGCGGCTGCCCTGCTGGGCGCAGCCTCGGTCAACACGTCGATGGCCATGGACCAGGGTGACTGGCTGGTTCGCCTCGGTGCGTCCAGTGTCCAACCGAAGTCCAACAACAGCCCGGTCGTATCGGTCGATTCCGCCACCAGCGCAACCATCAACTTCAGTTACATGATGACCGACAACTGGGCCGTCGAATTACTGGCCGCCTATCCGTTCGAGCATGACATCAGCCTGGTCGGCGGACCCAAGGTCGGCAGCACCGAGCACCTGCCACCGACCGTCAGCCTGCAGTATCACTTCCTGCCGGACTCGACCTTTCAGCCGTACCTCGGCGCCGGCATCAACTACACGACATTCTTCAGCGAAAAGCTCTACGGTCAGCTGGAAGGCGCCAGCCTCGATCTCAGTGACAGTTGGGGATGGGCTGCCGAGGCGGGCATCGATTTCATGCTCAACGAAACCTGGTTCCTGAATCTCAATGTCCGCTACATCGACATCGAAACGGATGCCAAGGTCAATGGCGACCCACTGGGCCAGGTTGCAATCGACCCCTGGGTGTACGGCGGCCATGTAGGCCTGCGTTTCTGACGCTTTCATGCAATCGGGAAAGGGGCCGCACGCGGCCCCTTTTCTTGTCTGCGATTCAAGCGGTGGCATCGCTCAGCGCGGGCTGCTTCGGCGGTATATCTCCCGACCATTGACGGACCAGGCAGATCGGACAACGCAGCCGCTCGCGCAACAATTGCAAGGTTGCCGGCTCCAGCAGGTCGTCCGTCGCGGCAATTACGAACAGCGCCGCGCCCGCCGCATGCGCTGCTTCGATCAGTGCGGGCACGCCGCCTTCCGGACGCACCCTGCGCATGCTACTGGGGTGCCCCTTCAATCCTTCCGCACATAAGCGGTTGATAGCCTGCAGGTCCTCCGCTGCCGCGCCGGTCGCCAACACACAAATCCTGCCGGCCCGGCCGTCCGCGAGGTGTCCGGCCGCCAGCAGCGCCTGGCGGCCGTGCAACTCGGCGGCATCCAGTTCCGCCAGCAACGGCTCCATGCGCACGGTGTCCACCGGTCCGGTGCAGACCAGTCCGGTCAGGACCAGGCGCGTGGGTACGGTCACCGTTTCCGGCACCTCCAGGTAAATGTGCAGACGG
>JAPHSB010000049.1 GCA_026193295.1 Lysobacterales bacterium | reverse complement strand
TACCTGCTGGCGCGTGAGATCAGGCTGGTGGAGCGGTTGGAACACCAGCGGCGACGAGACTGGTGGCCCGCCGAGTCCGGTACCCTGCGGGACAAGACCCTCGGCATCATGGGCACCGGGTCGATCGGCCGATGCATTGCCTCGATGGCCGGCGCTTTCGGCATGCGCGTCATCGGCTATAGCAGCAGCGGAGCGCCCGTCGAAGGTTTCGAAGATGTGTTCCGCGCGGAGCAGCTGACCGCATTTCTGGCCGTGCCCGACTACCTGGTCTGCGTGCTGCCCGACACGCCGCAGACCCTTCGCCTGCTCGATGAGAAAGCCTTCCGAACCCTGCGGCGGACCTGTTGCGTGGTCAATGTCGGGCGCGGCAACGTCATCGACGAGGCCGCCCTGGCGGCCGCCTTGCGAAGCGGGGAAATCGCCGCGGCCGTGCTGGACGTGTTCCAGGAGGAGCCGCTGCCGGCAGACAGTCCCCTGTGGGATGCACCCGGGCTCACCGTCACCGCGCACATGGCGGCCAAAAGCCATCCGCCGGATATCGCGCGGATCTTCGTGGAGAACTACAATCGTTTTGTGGCTGGCGAACCTCTCAACCATCTCATCGATATCGAGCGGGGTTATTGAACCATCATGAAAGCTCAACCGTACCGGGAAACGCTGCCTGCAAGCTGGTTTTATGATCCCGACCAGTACCGGCGGGAGTTACGGGCTATCTGGTACCGGGAGTGGCTGTGCCTGGGGCGCGAGGAGGACTGGCCGGCAACCGGCGACTTCCAGCGCGTGGACATCGGCGACGAACAGATCATTGTGACGCGGGCCGGCGACGGCGCACTTCACGCCTTTCACAACACCTGCCGGCACCGTGGCTCGGCGCTGTGCGAGGCGCAGTCGGGCACTTTCAGCAACGGGCGCATCGTCTGCCCCTACCATGCCTGGACCTACGCTTTGACGGGTGAGCTCGAGCGGGCTCCGCGCACCACCGAGAGGGACGGTGTCCGCCTGGAAGACTTTTCGCTGTACCGCGTGGCCCTGGACAGCTGGCGAGGGTTCGTATTCGTCAACCTGGCCGCGGAGCCGCGCTCCAGCCTGCAGGAGGCGCTGGCCGAAGAGTCCGGCCACGTGGCGGCCTGGCCGCTGGAAGAGCTACGCCGGGTCCACCGGGAGACGCAGCGGCTGGCCTGCAACTGGAAGATCTTCTGGGAGAACTACCTGGAATGCTACCACTGCCCCGGGGTGCATCCAGACCTGTGCCGGCTGGTCCCCATCTACCGCACCGGCTTCATGGACTACGCGGACGCCGGACAGGAACCGGACCCGCAAAGGCCACATGCCATGCTGCGGCCCGGCGCCGTGACCTGGTCGACCGACGGCGGCACGGATCTGCCGTGGTTCGATGGCCTCGGCAAGGAAGATGCCGAGCGCGGCATGACCTTCGCGACCTGGGCGCCCACGATGTTCCTGGTGGCCCACGTCGATTATGTGCGGACGGTGCGGGTGCTGCCGCTTGGCACGGAGCAAACCGAGTTGATCGTCGACTGGTACGTGCACCGTGACCTGCTGGACCACCCGGCGCTGGACGTGAAACGCCTGGTTGCCTTCGGCAGCCAGGTGGTGACCGAGGATGCCCGTGTCTGCGAGCTGAACCAGAAGGGCATTCGCTGCGCTCGGCACCAGCGGGGCGTGCTGCTGGAAGTCGAGGACTATGTCCACGGGTTCGAGCAGTGGGTGCGGCAGCGGCTGGGCGAGTGAGCCCGGCAGCTTGGGCGTAAGGGAGAACGGAAACCATGGCGGGAGTTGAGGGACGCGTAGCGCTGGTGACGGGGGCCGGCAGGGGCATCGGCAAGGTGGCGGCGGAGCTGCTGGCGGCACGCGGCGCCCGCGTGATGGCGGTCGCTCGCAGCGCAAGCGAGCTGGCCGCGCTCGGTCTCGATTACGCGGCGGCCGACCTGGGCACGCTCGAGGGCTGCGAGCAGGCCGTCGCCGCCACCGAACAGCGCCTGGGGCCGGTGGACATCCTGATCTGCAACCACGGCATCGGCTCGGCCCACGAGCGCGTGATCTGGGAGCAGGATCCCGAGGTTTGGGAAACGACGATGCGCATCAACCTGGACGGGCCGTTTCACCTTTCGCGGCTGGTCACGGCCGGCATGGTTAAGCGGGGTTACGGGCGCCTGGTCTACACCAGTTCCACGGCCGGGCAGGTGGCGGAGTTCGCGGGCTCGGCCTACAACTGTTCGAAGCACGGCCTGCTGGGCCTGATGCGCTCGGTGGCGCAGGACGCGGGCCCGCACAACGTGACGTCGAACGCGGTATTGCCCGGCTGGGTGCGCACCGAAATGGCCGAGCGCTCGGCGCGGGCCGAGGCGGAGCAGCGCGGCCTGACCGTGGAAGAGATCTGGGCCGAGCGCGGCAAAATCTATCCGCCAGGGCGGGTCGTAACACCGCTGGAAGTGGCCGAGGTCATCGCCTTCCTGGCTTCCGAGGAGGCCAGCGGCGTCAGTGGCGAAGCGATCACCGTGGCGCTGGGATCCATCTGGTGAATGCAGGCTTTGAAGGAAAAATGGGAGTGCAATGTATGAGCGAGCGACTGAAATTTCGTTTTCTGATCCTGGCGCTGTCGGTTCTGGCCCTGTCGGCCTGTGGGCCGCGGGAAGGTGGAAAGGACCGACCGACTGCGGCGGCCGAGCCGACCTCTGCGGCACCCGTGGCGGAGCCGGCCACGCCGTCTCCGGCCGCCCAGGCGGCGCCATCGTGGCAGGAGGCCGCTAACGCCGAGTACACGGGCGTGTTCGACGAGGCAGTCGTGTTGCGTGACGGCACTTGGGAAGGTGAGCCGTACGCAGAGGGTGGCGCTTCAGCCCCGCGGGCCGGCCTGGCCGAAGACTTCCTGCTCAGCGGCGATCTCGACGGCGATGCCGCCGAGGAAAGCGTGGTCCTGCTGTGGATCAGCACCGGTGGGTCGGGCACCTTCGATTACCTGGCGGTGCTCGATCGGGACGCCACCGGCGCCGCGGTCAACCGCGCCACCGCCCCGTTGGGCGATCGCGTCAAGATCCGCTCGGCTGCGCTCGAAGACGGCCGGGTGGCGGTCGAGACCGTGCAGGCGGGCCCGCAAGACGCCGCCTGTTGCCCGGGACAGAAAATGCGGCGGACCTTTGAGCTGGAGGGCGATACGATGACCGAAACCTCGACCGAGGACCTCGGCAGGATGTCACTGGCCGACCTGGCAGGTGAGTGGAAGCTGGTGCGGTTCGGCGCGGACGAGGCGGTGCCGGATGACGTGGAGATCACCGCACAATTCGCCGAAGGAGTCATTTCCGGCAGAGCGGCCTGTAATCGCTACACGGGCAGCGTGACAGCGGGCGACATGCCCGGGGACCTGTCGCTGGCCGGGCCGATGGCCATGACGCGGATGATGTGCCAACCACCCTTGATGGAGTGGGAGCAGCGTTACGCGCAGGCGCTCGAGGGCCTGGCCCAATACTCCTTCGTGGCCGGACAACTGGTCCTGAGCTGGCGTGACGAGAGCAGCGGCGGCTCGCTGTTTTTCGTCCGCGTGGCGGAAGCCCCGGCAGCAGCGGAATGACAGCCTGAAGATAGGCAACCGGCGTCAGCCGGTTTTCTCCGGCACGTAGTGGACCACGCGGATGTTTTCCAGCGTGACCAGTCCGCCGCAATTGGCCTCCTCGAAAAGTTCGGACAGGCGGCGCCGGAATTTCGCCACCTTCGATTCCTCGTCGACGATTTCCACCACCAGCGAGAGGTCGGCGGAGAGGTCCAGGATCTTGGTGGTGCGGATACGGGCGGTGGCGCCATAGCCCAGCACGCCTTTGAGCACGGTCGCCCCTGCGAGCCCCGCATCGCGGGCCTCCCTGACGATAGCCTCGTACAACGGCAGGTGGCCGAGCTTGTCGCTCTCGCCGATGAACACCCGCAACAGTACGGCCTGCCCGCTAATCTCCATGGTTCACCTCATCATCGATGCGCTGATCATTAATCCCAGCGCGAAGGCCAGGCCGGCCCCGGCCAGCGTGGCGACAAAATACGTGGATGCGAAAAAGTACTCCTTGTCCTGCACGAACTGGCCCAGTTCGTAGATGAAAGACGACATCGTCGTGAAGCCGCCGCAGAAACCGGTGGCCAGCAGCAGGCGCATTTCGGTCGAGAGCAGTTCCGACCGGCCCGAAAAACCGGCGATCAGGCCAATGACCAGGCAGCCGGCCAGGTTCGAAACCAGGGTCCCGTAGGGCAGGCTGAAGGCAGAGACGTTCTGCGTCAGCAGGGTCATGCCGTAACGGCTGACCCCTCCGAACATGCTGCCGAGGCCGACCAGCAGGAATGGAAGCAGGAATTGCATGGATCAAACTCTAGCACGTCATGAACAGCACCGAGGCATGGGAGCAGTTGCGGGATGAATCAATCCGGTTTCAAATAGCGCCTTCAACCATACATCGTACAACCGCCGACGGAAGCCTCTGCCAGATGCCTGCCAAACAGAACAACAAGTGCGACTCGGTTGCCCTGAGCATGGGCCGCCGGGCCGGCGTCGGCCTGCACCTTACGTCTTTGCCGTGCGAATATGGGATAGGCGACATCGGTGACTGCGCCACCACGTTTGTTGACACGCTGGTCGAGATGGGCATGGGCGTATGGCAGTTCCTGCCGCTTGGGCCGACTGCTTACGGCGACTCTCCTTACCAGCCGCTGTCGGCCTTTGCCGGCAATGCGAACCTGATCGGACTGAAGCCGCTGCGACGCCTGGGGCTGTTGCAGGCTTCCGAGCTGGCGCCACTGCGGGAACTGCCTCGCGATTTCGTGGATTACGGCCGGCTGATCCCGCTGAAGCGCGTTCTGCTCGCCAAGGCTGCCGAGCGTTTCAGCGAGCGCAAAGGCAACGGGCTGGTAACGGAATACGAGGACTTCCTGCATCGTGCGAGCGATCGCTGGCTGGATGACTACGCCCTTTTTCGCGTGCTGAAGACGGTGCATGGCGAGCGCCCCTGGCCCGAATGGGACAAGGGTTATGAGCGCCGCGAGCAAGCCGCGCTGAGCGGGGCCCGGGAAGCGTTCCGCAAGCAGATTGAGCGCATCTGCTTCATCCAGTTTCTGTTCGACCGCCAATGGCAAGCACTCAAGTCATACGCTACCGAGCGCAACGTGTGCCTGTTCGGAGATATGCCGATTTACATTGCGTTGGACAGTGCCGATGCCTGGGCGCATCCGGAGCTGCTGCTGCTCGACCGAGACGGCAAGCCCTCTCATGTCGCCGGTGTGCCTCCGGACTATTTCAGCGAGGATGGCCAGTTGTGGGGGAACCCGCTGTACGATTGGGCCTATCACGAACAAAGCGGGTTCAAGTGGTGGATAGAGCGCACCCGTCACGCGGCACAGCAAGCCCATCTGGTCCGAATCGACCATTTCCGTGGTTTTGAATCGTTCTGGTCAGTACCGTATGGGGCGGAAACCGCCAAGGACGGAAGGTGGGTTCCGGGGCCGGGCGACGCCCTCTTCATGGCGTTGGAGCAGACACTGGGAAAATTGCCGATCGTGGCGGAGGACCTCGGTGTGATCACTCCAGAGGTCGATGCCCTGCGCGAAGACCACGGTATTCCCGGCATGGTGGTGCTGCAATTCGAGGTCGGAGATCCTGAATTCGATTTTGACTCGATCGAAGTGAACAGCGTGTGCTACACCGGGACGCATGACAACGACACGACAGCCGGCTGGTTTCGCGGCAACGGTGACGACACGCGCACCCCGGAGGAAATCGAATCTACGCGCGCCACTACCCTCGAGCGCACCGGCGGCACTGCCGGCACAATCCACCAGGACATGATCCGGCTGGCTTTCTCCAGCCGCTCGACGATTGCCGTTGCCCCGATGCAGGACTTCCTGGGCCTGGGTTCAGTTGCACGGTTGAACCGGCCGGGGACCACCGCGAACAATTGGCGCTGGCGCATGCAGTACGGAGACCTGGGTGCTGAGCTGGCTGCCGCGATCAGGGAGCAGGTTCATGCCACTTCACGAATACCGGGTAAGCGTCTAGACTCCGCTGCATGATCCTGACCGGACGGTCAAGCGCCTTGGGCGCGACCTGTGATGTCGACGGCGTCAACTTCGCGCTTTATGCGGGCGCCGCCGAGGCCGTCGAGTTGTGCCTGTTCGACGAGAACCGCAACCAGGTTGCGACGCATTTCCTGCCCGATAAGCGGGATGGAATCTGGTCCGGCTACCTGCCGGGCTGCCAGGCCGGCCAGCGCTACGGCTACCGCGTGCATGGCGCCTGGTCTCCTGAGCAGGGTCTCCGCCACAATCCCGCCAAGCTGCTGATCGATCCCTGGACGCGCCGACTCGACGGGCGCTTCAGCTGGGCGCCGGCCGTGTTCGATTACCAGCGTCCCGCCGGAAATGGCGAGTGGCTGGCAAACGCTGCGGATAGCGCGCCTTTCGTTCCCCTCTCGGTCGTCGACCCGCCGGAGGGTCGACACGTCTTTCAGCGGCCGGCTGTTCCGTGGCCCGACATGATCCTCTACGAGGCGAACGTGCGTGGATACACGATGCGCCATCCGGACGTACCTGCAGCGGACCGGGGCCGATTGCGCGGGCTCAGCAACGGCCGCGTGCTGACTTACCTGAAGGCGCTCGGCATCACGTCTCTGGAACTGATGCCCGTGTTCGCCATGATCGACGAGGACTTCCTGGCCAAGCGCGGATTGCGCAATCTGTGGGGTTACAACTCGATCCAGTTTTTCGTACCGGATGCACGTCTCGCTCAGAATGATGGGCTGGCTGAGTTTCGCGACATGGTGCATGCGATCCATGACGCCGGCATCGAGGTCATCCTGGACGTCGCCTACAACCACAGTGGGGAAGGCGGGCAACAGGGACCCAGCCTGAGTTTTCGCGGGATCGACAACCTCGCCTACTACCGCACCGAGCCCGGTGCACCGGGGCAGTACGTCAACGACACCGGCTGCGGCAACACGCTGGACGCAGACAGCCCGGTGGTCCAAAGCCTCGTCCTGGACAGCCTCAGGTTCTGGCACCGGGAGATGGGCGTGGATGGTTTCC
>JAPHSB010000390.1 GCA_026193295.1 Lysobacterales bacterium | reverse complement strand
CGCAGCGGCACCGATGGTTACGCCACGGCGACCAGCGTGCCGGGAGTGTTCGCCGCCGGCGATGTGGCCGACCATGTATACCGCCAGGCCGTGACGTCCGCCGGTTTCGGCTGCATGGCGGCACTGGATGCGGAGCGCTGGCTGGACGAACAGGGTTGACCCCGCAGGCCGGCCCCCCGCGCGCCCTGTGACGCTGAGTTCACGCATTGTCGGGGAATTCGCTTCGATCGAAGCCGGTGACTGGGAGGCGCTGGACCACCGGGACAATCCCTTTCTCTCCCACGCTTTCCTCTCCGGGCTGGAGCAGTCCGGCAGTATCGGGCCGGGCAGCGGCTGGACCCCACACCACCTGGCCCTGTTTGAGGACGGGCAACTGGTGGCTTTTGCTCCCAGTTACCTCAAGGCGCATTCCCACGGTGAATTTGTTTTCGACTGGGCCTGGGCAGACGCCTATCAACGGTTGGCGCTGCCTTATTACCCCAAGTTGTTGACGGCCATCCCCTACTCGCCGGTCAGCGGGCCCCGCTTGCTGACGCGTCGGAGCCATCCTGCGCCTGAAGCTCTGCGTGAAGGACTGGTAAAAACGGCGCTGGAACTCGTTAGCGAATACGAGCTGTCGTCATGGCATTGCAACTTCGTGCAGGCGGAGGACCGGCCGGCGCTCGAGTCGCGAGGCTTGCTGACCCGGCAGGATTGGCAGTTCCACTGGTTCAACGAAGGCTTCGCGGATTTCGATGACTTCCTGGAGCGGCTGCGTTCACGCAAGAGAAAGAACATCCGGCGCGAGCGCCGCCAGGTCCATGAACTCGGGGTGGAGTTCCGCTGCCTCAGGGGCAGCGAAGTGGGCGAGGCGGAGCTCGACTTTTTGCACCTCTGCTACCTGCGCACCTTCCGCGCATACGGCAACCATCCGGCTCTGCGCCGAACGTTTTTCGCCAGCATCGCCACCGCGCTCGACGATCGTTTCGTCCTGGTCATTGCTTCGCGGGGCGGCGAGCCGCTCGCGATGAGCCTGTTCCTGGCTGGAGGGGGAGTTTTGTACGGCCGCTATTGGGGTTGCATGGAGGAGCTGCCGGGGCTGCATTTCGAGACGGCTTACTACCAGGGTATCGAATACTGCATCCGCCATGGCCTCAACGCGTTCGAGTCGGGGGCGCAAGGCGAGCACAAGCTCAGCCGCGGTTTCCTGCCGCGGCAGACGCGGTCCTATCACTACGTGCGCGACGAACGTTTCCGCGCGGCTATATCCAGCCACCTGGAACGCGAATGGGCCTGGATGGATGAGTACCGGGAACAATTGGCGCACCACGACCCCTACCGGCGCGACGACGCATGAGGAGTATCCTCGACTTGCCGCGGCTCGGCCGTGACCCGGATGCACCCTTTCCTGCGACCCGCGACGCGCTGGGCTCACCCAATGGCTTGCTGGCCTGGGGCGGGGACCTGCATCCGCAGCGGCTGCTGGCCGCTTACCGGGCCGGTATTTTCCCCTGGTATGCCGAAGGCCAGCCGGTGATGTGGTGGAGCCCGGCCCCCCGCTGCGTCATTTTTCCAGACCAGGTACATCTCTCTAAACGTACCCGGCGCCGCTACAACAGCGGCACTTACCGGCTCGCCGCCGACACGGCTTTCGACGAGGTGGTCGCCGCCTGTGCCGCGCCGCGGGGCCACGATCCTGGAACCTGGATCACGTCGGACATGCGCCGGGCCTACGGATCCTTGCACCGGATGGGCATTGCACACTCTGTCGAAGTCTGGCGGGAGGACGAGCTTTGTGGCGGCATTTACGGACTCGCGATGGGCTCGATTTTCTTCGGTGAATCCATGTTCAGCCATGCCGTCGATGCCAGCAAGATCGCCCTGGTTGCGCTGTGCCGTCAGCTTCATGCCTGGAACTTCGGCTTGCTCGATTGCCAGGTAGGCAACCCCCACCTGTTCCGGATGGGCGCGCTGGAAATCGGTCGCGAGGCGTTCGAGGAGTGGCTCGAACATCTGCTGGCACAATCCCGGGAAAGCGGCTCCTGGACCAACCGTATTGCGTTCGAGGCGCGCTGGTGACCCGCGCTCGGCAGCATGCCGTGCAGGCCATCTTCCTGATGCTGGGTGCCGTCTTCTTCCTGTCGAGCATGGACGTGGCCTTCAAGCTGTTGGTGGAGCACTATTCCAGTTTCCAGGTCGTATTCTTTCGCAGCGCGATGTCGCTGCCGTTTTTCGCCGGCTGGATTCTGTTCACCGGCACGTCCCGCTTCAGGACCGCTTATCTGCCGGGACACCTGCTACGCGGACTGTTGGGCATCGTCATGCTGTTCGCCGTCGGTGAGTGCTTCCGGGAACTGCAGCTGGCGGACGCATATACGCTGTTTTTCGCGGCGCCACTGGTGATCACGCTGTTGTCGGGCCCGATATTGAAAGAACCGGCCGGCCCCGTTCGCATGATCGCCGCCCTGGCGGGCTTCATCGGCGTGATCGTGGCGCTGCAGCCGTCCGCCGGGTCCTGGGTGTCCTATGGCGCCCT
>JAPHSB010000245.1 GCA_026193295.1 Lysobacterales bacterium | reverse complement strand
TGGTGCACACGCAGTTGCAGACCCCCGTCAAACTGGAACTGGCCATCGGCGATGCCCACCAGCCACTGGTGCAGGGACAGGATGTGGAGGTCAGTACGGTACGCCCTCTCGAACGGATCAGCGTCGAGCATGCGCCCGTGGTGTTCGTCGGTTTCGGCGTACACGCGCCCGAGCGGCAGTGGGACGACTTCGGCGACATGGACCTGCGCGGCAAGGTCGCGCTGTTCCTGGTCAACGACCCTGATTTCGCGGCCGGGCCGGACGAGCCAGTGGCCGGGCGCTTCGGCAACAAGCGCATGACGTATTACGGCCGTTGGACTTACAAGTTCGAGGAGGCGGCGCGACGCGGCGCCATCGCGGCCCTGGTCATCCACGAGGACAAGGCGGCGGGCTACGGCTGGAACGTGGCGTCGTCCTCGCCCGGCGAGAACTATGCCATCGTGCGCGGCCCCGGTGAAGCAGACCCGGTGACTCTGCAAGGCTGGTTGAACGGCGACGCTGCGGCGCAACTGTTCGAGCGCGCCGGACTGGAGTTGGGCGAGCAACGCAGGCGGGCACGCAGCCCCGACTTCCTGGCTTTCGAACTCGAAGGCGTGACGCTTGCTGCCGACCTGACGGTGCGCGTCGAGCACATCGAAAGCCAGAACGTGCTGGCCCGGTTGCCCGGCCAAAGCCGGCCGGACGAGACCATCATGGTTTCCGCGCACTGGGATGCCTACGGCCAGGGCGAGCCCGACGAGCAGGGCCGTACCGTCCGCCCCGGCGCCAATGACGACGCACTCGGAACTGCCGGCGTGCTCGAACTGGCCCGTGTGTTAAAGGAGGAAGCGCCGCTGGAGCGCAGCGTGGTGTTCGCGCTATGGACAGCGGAAGAAAGCGGCTTGCTGGGTTCAGAGGCCTACGCGACCGACCCGCTTTACCCGCTGGAACGCACGGTCGCCAACCTCACATTGGATATCCTGCAAACCGCCGGGCCGGCCCGTGACGTCATCCTGGTGGGCGAAGGTCAAAGCGAGCTACAGGATGACATGGAACGCATGGCGGCTCGACAAGGGCGCACCGTGACCCCTGAGAACCTGCCGGAAAACGGCCTGTTTTTCCGCGCCGACCATTTCTCACTGGCCCGGCGCGGGGTGCCGGTGCTGCTGATCATGGGGATCGCCGGCGGAGCCGACCTGGTCGAGGGCGGCCGTGCCGCGGGCGACCAGTGGATCGCCGACTACACGGGCACCTGCTATCACCAGACCTGCGACAGCTGGAGTGCGGACTGGGACCTGCGAGGCGCGGTGCAGGACATCGAGCTATTCCATGCGATCGTGCGGGACCTCGGCGACTCGGCCCGCTGGCCGCAGTGGAGAACGGGTTCGGAGTTCAAAGCCATCCGCGAGCAGAGCGCCGGCGCTCGATAGCCGGTGTTCACCCTCGCGCGGACCGCTCACGCGACGGCCCGAACACCTTCCAGGCGCCGATGGTCAGCAAGGGAATGGCCAGCACACCGATAAACACCCAGGTCATGGCGCCGTAACCGATCGCGATCAGGTCGATGATGCCCAGCCGCGACAGCAGCGATGCGCTCAGCAGCAGGCCGACCGCGATGGCCGGGCGCGCCCATGTCGGCAGCGTCTTGCCGAGCGAGCTGAAGCCGCTGGCGAGGCGTTCGTTGAAGGCGTGGATCATGCCCGTGCCGGTTTCAATAAACGTTCCAATCAAAACAATCGGAAAGGCAAAGACCAGAAACCGTGAACCCAAATCTCCCAGGATGTGGTTGACCGGCACCGGCTGCTCAACGATATCGGGGTAGTGCCCCAGCATCGCGAAGTAAAACAGCGCCGCGGGAATCATCAGGATCGGGCCAGTGAGCGCGCCGGCGATCAGTGCGTCGCGCCGGCCCGTGAAATACGTGGTCGAAAACAGCACCGCCGGGACCAGCGCCATCTGCAGCACCCCGTAACGGAATCCGGTGAGGAACCAACCGGGCTCCACGGGCCAGGTGGTCAGGGCTTCGCGGATCATCGGGCCAAATACGTGCACGCTCAGCACGAACACCGTCAAGTAGACACCATATAGCACGAACGACCAGGCCGACAGCACGCCTTCGATCAGTCGCGTGCCCTTGAATGCCAAAAAGGCAATAACCGCCAACAGCAGGCCGGTGCC
>JAPHSB010000176.1 GCA_026193295.1 Lysobacterales bacterium | reverse complement strand
AGCAACAGGCCCATTCGGTCCGCCTCCAGCCAGAGGGCCGTTTCCAATTGATTGACCGGCACGGTTTCGTAATAGGTCGTGCGGTCCGTGTTGGTCGTGCCGTTGAGCGAGCCGCCGGCGTCGGAGATCGTCTTGGAAAACTCACCCCGGGCCACGTTGGCCGAGCCTTCGAACATCATGTGCTCGAAGAAGTGGGCAAAGCCCGACCGCCCCGGCTCCTCACGCGCCGATCCGACGCCATAGGTGACGTCGACGTGCACCAGTGGATCGGAATGATCCTCATGCAGGATCACGGTCAGCCCGTTGTCCAGCCGGTACTTGCGGTAGGGGATTGCAAAGTCCCGGTCCTGCCCGTCGTATGCCTCGACCAGGGTCACCCCGGCCGGGAGGGCCGCGGCCATGGGTGTTGCTGCGGCGGGCGGCTCGGCCGGCGGCCTGTCGCAGGCCGACAGCAGGACAGTGAGTAGGAGCAGCAGGAATTTCTTTGTCATATGCATCATCAACCGATTCGAAGAAGAAGGATAGTGGGTACGGATGCGCTCGCCAGTCAGGTCCGGGGACGCACCCGATAACAGATCATCTGGCGGGGTAATTGGTTCCCGAAGGGTGAAGCTTAACGGGTAGTTGGGCGCGGATAAAGTTGCGGCGGGGAGCGTTACCGCTCCCCGCCGCTGGACCCCGACACACTTTTCGTCGGGTGGCGAGATATTCAGCCATCCCGGGCGTGTGTGAACTCATCCATGTGTTCACCCCTTTTGAATCCTTAACATACGCGCAAAAATTGAAAATTGCAATAATGGCTATAGACATATTTGCACAGCTGCGGGAAGTTACCCGGCAAGCCGCTTGTTGTACACTTTGAGGTTACCCAGATTCAGCCAATTCCAGGGAGAGTGGCCTTGTCGATGCAACCTGCTGATCAGCTGCCCCGGACCGGTTCTGAAGCGGCCACACCCTTGCGCTTCATCACCGCCGCTTCGCTGTTCGATGGTCACGACGCCGCCATTAACATCATGCGCCGACTGATCCAGGCGCAGGGCGCTGAAGTCATTCACCTGGGCCACAACCGCAGCGTGCTGGACATCGTGCGTGCGGCGATTCAGGAAGACGCCGACGCCATCGCGATCTCGTCCTACCAGGGTGGGCACATCGAGTTCTTCAAGTACATGGTGGACCTGCTGCGCGAGCGCGGCGCCGGGCACATCCGCGTGTTCGGTGGCGGTGGTGGCACCATCACCCTGGACGAGAGCAAGGAATTGCAGGACTACGGCGTCGAGCGCATCTATCACCCGGATGACGGTATGCACATGGGCCTGGTGGAGATGATCCATGATGTGGTCGAGCGAGCCGCGGAGCATCGCGTGCCGACTGAGTATCCCGGGCAGATAGACCTGGCGGACGACAAGACCATCGCCAACGTGATCTCCGCGCTGGAGGACGAGTTGTTCGGTGAAGCCGAGCTGAAACTGAAACGCCGCGAGTGGGCGGGCGCGAAGAAGCAGGCGCCCGTACCATGTCCTGTTGTCGGCATCACCGGCACCGGTGGCGCCGGCAAGTCGTCCGTCACCGACGAGTTGCTGAACCGCTTCGCGCAGAATTTCCCGGACATGCGGATCGCCGTTCTGGCCGTCGATCCCACGCGCCGGCGCACCGGCGGCGCCTTGCTGGGTGACCGCATCCGTATGAACTCGCTACGCAATGAAAACGTCTACATGCGCAGCATGGCGACCCGGCGCCAGCACCTGGCGACCTCGGCCATCCTCAACGACGCCATCGCCTTCCTCAAATCGGCCGGCTTCGACCTGGTGATCGTCGAAACCGCCGGCATCGGCCAGAGCGATTCCGAGATCGTCGACATGGTCGATTTCCCGGTCTACGTGATGACCAGCGACTTCGGCGCGCAGAGCCAGCTTGAGAAAATCGACATGCTGGACTTCGCCGAACTGGTCGTGCTGAACAAGTTCGACAAGCGTGCCGCCGAGGATGCGCTGCGCGATGTGCGCAAGCAGTGGAAGCGCAACCATAACGCCTTCCGTGCCAACGACGAGGACGTGCCGGTCTATCCGACCATCGCCAGCCAGTTCAACGATCCAGGGCTGACCTGGATGTTCGCCAACCTGTGCCGCCTGCTGCGCGAGAAGTTGGGCCTGGCGGCGGACCATTGGACGCCGGACGTTGATACCACCGTGAAAGAGCCCAAGGCGACCATTCTGATCCCCGGCCAGCGTACCCGCTACCTGGCGGAGATCGCCGAGCAGGGCAGGGGTGTCAACGCTTCGATCGTCGAGCAGGCCGATGCTGCCAGCCGTGCACAGAATTATTTCGAATCCCTCAAGGCCATCGAAGACCCGGCCTTGCCGGAGCCGTTCGGTCTTTTTTCGGATGAGGAAATCGCAGGACCGAACATGGTTCGGGAAGCGAGCGCTGACGATCGCAGACAACGTCCGCTCCTACAATTGCGCCAACGCTACAACGACGCCATCCGGACACTGTCCCCGGAGGCCGTGGCCCTGCTGAAATCCTGGCCCACCCGCAAAGCCGAGCTGCGCACCGAACAGTATTCTTATGAAGTCCGTGGCCGCGCCGTCACCGGCGACAATTT
>JAPHSB010000463.1 GCA_026193295.1 Lysobacterales bacterium | reverse complement strand
GCCGTGTTTTCCTGGGGTCGAATCCGCACCTCGATGGTCAGACGACAACTTTGAGGCGCCGCATGCACGATGAGCTTGTCCGCGGTCAGGCTGAACTGCCCCGTCTGCAAGACGCTCCCGTCCAGCGCGATCGAGACCAGCTCCATGTTCTGGCCGTCCAGCTCAATGTCTGCGGGGCCTGCGCTGGCCATGTCATGCGGGTCCGCCCGGCGCCTGAAATCCAGTTCCGCCTGCACCCGGGTTGAGCTGTCACCGATCTCAAAACGGAAGCGCGCCTGGTCCAGAAACCATGGGTACGGAGTGTATTCCTTGCGATAGACTGCCTTGCCTGCGGCACCTTTTTTCATAATCAATCCTTTGCCGCCTGCTATCGCGGGAATTGCGGGACAGGCGGGCGAAAAATAATGGACGGGCCGGTATTATAGGACGTATGAACCCAGTGAGTCGCATGCCATGAGCCAGACAGACGGTGGCTACATTCCGGATCTTTCAGACATTCACCTCGCGCATGCGCGAATTCGCAAGCTGGTCCGGCAGACCCCCGTAATCAACGATCCCGGGCTCGATGAAATTCTCGGCTGCCGGCTGTTCTGCAAATGCGAAAATTTGCAGCGCACAGGGGCGTTCAAATTCCGTGGCGCCACCCATGCGATCGCCCGCATGCGCGAAGACGGTACGGCGGGGAACGTGGCCACTCATTCATCCGGCAATCACGGTGCCGCGCTGGCCCTGGCGGCCAGGCTCGACGGCCGCACGGCGCACGTGGTGATGCCGGAAAACTCGTCACGAATCAAAATCGACGCAGTTCGAGGCTATGGCGGACAGGTTCATTTCTGCGCAGCGACCAACGAAGCACGGGCCGAGCGACTGGAAGCGCTCGTGCAACAGGGGATGATTCCAATCCACCCCTACGACGACGCGAACATCATCGCCGGACAGGGCACCGCGGCACTAGAACTCGAACAGGCGGTGCCGTCGCTCGAGCAGGTCATTACACCGATCGGCGGTGGCGGCCTGATCAGCGGCACGGCCATCGCGACCCGCGCCTGGGGCGTATCCATCTACGGCGTGGAGCCTTCCGGTGCCGCGGATACCGTGGAGAGTCTCCTTCGGGGCGAAATCGCGACGGCTTTCCAGCCAGATACCATCGCCGATGGTCTGCGGGCGATCGTCGGCCAGCGCAATTTTCGGGTAATCCGGGAGCTCGTCAAGCAGGTGTTGACGGTCAGCGACGACGAGATCCGGGAGGCCATGACGCTTACCTGGCAGACCCTCAAGCTGGTGATCGAGCCTTCTTCGGCTACCGTCATCGCCGCGATCCGCAAGCATCCCGAGATATTCGGAGGCCACAAAGTCGGTGCCATCATCAGCGGCGGCAACATCCACCCGGCGGATTGGTGCGCGCTGACCGGGACAAGCTCGGATCCTCGATGACCTTCGCTGGCACTGGCGGCTTCGCCGCGGCCATGTGTAAACTCTGACCGGTAGGGAAACGGAGAATGCTGATGCAACGACTGATGATTCTGCGGCATGCCAAGGCCGTTCCCTGGCATGCCGGCGTGGAGCACTTTCCCCGCGCTCAGAGCGAGGCAGGCAGGGAACACGCTGCCCGCGTGGCCCGGTGGGTTTGCGATCATCAACAACTGCCTGACGACATCCTCTGTTCGCCATCGCAGCGGACCCGCGAAACCCTGGCCCCGCTGCTGGCTTTACGGCCGGAGCTGGAAGCCTGCACCAACTTCGTGCCGCAAATCTACGGCGCCTCGACACGCACAATGACCACGCTGCTCGACCGCGCGTTCACCGAACGCGACTGCGTGCTGATAGTCGGCCACAATCCGGGCTTCGAAATGTTGGCTTTCGAGGTCATCGCGCCATCCGAACGTCAAAAAGTCACCCGCTTACCCACCGGAACGTTGCTGATCGTGGATTTCGCGACCGGCTGGCCGGACGGCGCCGGGCAGGGCCATTTGTCGCACGTCGTCCGGGGCAAGAAACTCGAGGGGAAACGCTGACAAGCACTTACTGCCAATCGACGGACCGCACGAACAAATTCGCGATTTCGACCAGCAGTTCTTCGTCCTGCTGGTCAAAGCGCCCGGGCACGGGGCTGTCGACGTCGAGAACTCCCAAAAGCACATCATCGGCAAACAACGGCACAACGATTTCCGAACGCGAATCGGTGTCACAGGCAATGTGTCCCGGGAAATCATGCACGTCGGCGACACGCTGCACCTGTCGGGTTAGCGCCGCGGTCCCGCAGACACCCCGGCCGAGCGGAATGGTCACGCAGGCGGGCTTGCCCTGGAAAGGACCCACGACAAGTTCTCCGTTCTTGAAAAAGTAAAAACCAGCCCAGTTGATGCGGTCGAGCGCGTAAAAGAGCAGTGCTGACAAATTGGCCGCATTGGCGATGAGGTCTCGCTGCCCACCCAGCAACGCAGCCGCCTGGGCCAGAACGACATGCCTGTTCCCCGCTCGCACTTCGAAGGGTTGGTCCATCAGCTCATTCCGGTCAGTTGGGGCTGAAGACCAGCAGTTGGTTGTTGGCGGGCAGCTGCAGGCTTTGCATGAGCTTCATCTTGTGCGCCGCGGCCAGTGCCGCCAGCGCCTCGAGATTACGCAAGCCCATGGCCGGATCACGCGCCCGCAACTGCCGGTCAAATTCCTCATTGCTGACCGCGGTAAAGCTGTCGCCCACGTTGAACGGGCCGTACAGGCAGAACAGCCCGCCCGGAACCAGCCGCGCCCCAATACCGGCGAACATCGCGCATACCACAGGCCAGGGCATGATGTGGGCGGTGTTGGCGGAATACGCGGCAGCGAATTGGCGATCCGGCCAGGCCCCGAGTACATCGAGCTCGATGGCGGGCAGGATATTCGCTGCACCCTCGAGGCGCAGCCGCGCATTCAAGCCCTCGAGGTGTTCACGCTGCTCGGTCGGCTGCCAGGTCAGCCGTGGATAGGCCGGCGCGAAATGCACTGCATGCTGTCCCGTACCCGAACCGATCTCGAGCAGGTGGCCTCGAGAGGGCAGCAGCCGCAACAACTGCTCGAGGATCGGGCCCCTGTTGCGCCAGGCCGCCTCGGAATAGGGTAGATCGGTTGAATTCCTGTCGGAGTACATCCGCCTAGTGTAGTCGGGGCCGGCCCCAAAGCAAACGCCCGGGCGTTGCCCGGGCGCTCGCGGGGAATCCGGACCCAATCAGAGAATGGGCCGGTCTTCGACGATGGTCGGCGTGACGAAGATCAGCAATTCGCGTTTCTTGGTCTCGTTCGCACGGCGGCGGAACAGCGCGCCGGCAACCGGGATATCACCCAGCCATGGCACCTTTTCCTCCCGCGAAGACTTTTCGTCCTGGAAGATACCGCCCAACACGACCGTATCGCCGTTGGCCACCAGCACCTGGGTTTCGATCTCGCGCGTATCGATGGAGGGTACCGAGCCACCCCGCGAGGTCTGGTAAATCTCGCCCACGGTATCCTGCTTGACGTTGAGATCCATCTGAATCCGGTTGTCCGGCGTAATCAGTGGTGTGACCTTCAATTCCAGCACCGCCTCCTTGAACTGCACGGCGGTGGCACCCGAGGAGGTGGAATTCTCATAAGGAATTTCCACACCCTGCTGGATGAACGCCTCGGCCTGGTTCGCCGTCACGACACGCGGCGTGGAAATCACCTCGCCATCACCCTCTG